>CAZKOI010000099.1:0-3016 GCA_964554315.1 uncultured Enterobacterales bacterium
CGGTACGTCCGAGAGATTGAATGCGCTGTAGGTCCCACTCGGACGACCGCTCAAGTGGGTCACCAGATCATCATGGACGAAGTGGATGGTCTCCGCCGCCTCACGCAAGCGCTGGTGGCCTTCCGACGAGTAATAGGGCTGGCCCTGCTCAAGGTCCGTGACCTGTCCTCCCATGATCCATTGCAGGAAGGGGTTCTCCCCGATGGGGATCTCCGTCATGACGTGCTCGGTACGCTTCAGAAAGGTCGCACTGACTGAGCCGTCGACATGCGCGAACTGCGCCTCGCTTCGCCCACGACGGGCCATCACCCAGCGAGAGAAGAAGACCCGAAAGAGCGCTCTCCAACGCCACGAGTCCCAGCGATCCCGAAAGAAGCACCGCTGGTCCTCAAGCGAAGCGCAGGCCAAGAATGCCTGGGTCGTGGAGCGCGTATGGACCAGCGGCAACAGTTTCTCCCGAAAGAGGCTCAGGTAGCTCTCGAACTTGCCGCAGCCGATCAGGCCGGTTCGAATCCAGGCTTCATGGGTATCCCAGAATGCTCGGGTATCTTCATCGAGGTGAGGTCGAAGCTCGTGGTACAGCGATACTCGCTGTCCCAGAGGTCCGACCCCGAGGAAGGAACGAAAGCGCTCGAGATCGAGGTGTACGGCCGCTGCCAGCTTGAGCCTGGCGAGCGCAATCTGAGGGGCGGAGAGGTCTATCGCCGTCACCGACTTTGCTCCCGCTATCGCCAATGCGAAGGCGTTATCTCCCGAGGCGCAGATGCTCAGCACGTCATCGTCAGGCTTGATTTGAAGCCCCTCGCAGAGCACCCTTGGGTCCTCCCATGATTGGGCGTAGGAGATTCGATCTCCGAGCGCCTCCCGGGTGGCTTCCGTTCCGCTCATTCTCCTCGCTCCAAGAGCTCGATCACACCCGAGATGGCGTCCATCCGGATGCGATCTCCGGTGCGAAGCGTATCCATGACACCGGAGACCGCAACGATCGAAGGAATGCCCATCTCCCGGGCAACGACGGCGGAGTGGCTGAGGAGACTGCCACGCTCCACGATGAGGCCGGTGATTCTCGGAAAGAGCGGTACCCAGCCCGGATCGGTTCGATAGGCGACCATGATCGCGCCATCCACTTCGCCCGCCTCATTCGGATCGACCACACGAACCACCCGACCCTCGACAATTCCGGGACAGGCGGGCTGTCCGCTCAGGCCCTTCGAGTCGGCCTGGGTGGGCCTCCCCTGGAAGCGATTATGGGCCCAGACCGGACCCCACGTCCGGAATCGATCCGCAGGAGGGGGCGCCTCGTTCCAGGCGCCGTACTCCTCTCGTCGAAGCTTCACCAATCCCCGAAGGTTGGTGGTCACCGTGGTTCCTCGAACCCAACCAAAGGCCTCATCCGTGGTGAGCCAGAAGATGTCTCGCGCATCATCCAGCGCATTGACGTCGGCCATGTGACGCCCCAGGGCGAGGAAGAGATCGCGAACACGTCCAAAGATGCGGGTCCGCAAGAAGCGAAGATTCTCGCGGTCAGACACGCGGCGCCTGGCGCGCCCCAGCACCCACTTGAAGAAGCGCCGTCTCCAGCCTCGAAGCGACGCCATCGCGCGCGCTTCGGAAGATGCTCGGAGCTGTCGCTCGTGCTGGCCCTGGTCCGACGGTCCCTGGATCGGTCCCGCCATGTAGGCTCGGAGGGTCCCCATGAACAGCCCAGGCTGGTGCCGGATGGTTGGCACCTCTAGCTTCAGCTCATCTGCGCACCGGTCTCCCCAGGTGTCGAGGTATTCGTCCAAGGCTGCTCGAAGCTCCGGAAGCTCACCGCTGGCCGAGTACAGGTCGTCATCGTGCAGCGAAGACTCGAACAGCACGCGCCACTCGGGTCGAGCCTGTATGCGTCGAGCCAGCGCCAGGCCTTCGACGGCTGGAGCCGCACTCAGGAGGCCGCCTTCCCCTGCGAGGAGGCCGTTGTGGAGGTCCTCGCCATCGTCCACCCACTTCACGCACAAGCTTCGAAGCAGCCCGTGGAAGATCATGACGAAGAAGTCGTTCACGATGGGGGTCGACCACGCCCAGAGCAGCCGACGCTCAAGGTCCGCATAGATGTCGAGGAGCGCCATCGGAGCCGTCGTGCTCAGGTCTCGAGGATGAGCGCTCATGGCCTCCTCGAACCGTGCCGTAAACAGGTCAACGTCCTTGTCGAGACGACCGGCTCTCCAGAGCAATCCACCAACGCTGCGAATCAGCGCGGGCAGAGCCGAGAGACGACCACTCGCTTCGGCCGCCACCGGATCCGCCACCTCGCTGACCCCCATCATCTGTTCCATAAAGCCTCGATTCCAGCGGTAGCCAGGCAGCAAGGACACCACCCGATACCAAGCGTCGAGGTTGTAGTAGATCCGACCACGGACCAGGCCGATCATCATCGGAAAGACGCTGGCATTGCGCTGGATGGTCTCCTGGCTCACGCCCATCACCCGGCAAAAGAGTTGGTAGACGATGGTGTACGCACGACTTGCAAAGCTGTAGGTGAGCGGAGAGGTGAGGCCGTGGTAGCTCTCGATGATGTTGCTGTTGTCCCACAGCAGACGACGCCCCCTCGGCATGGCCTGAGTGATCGGCCTCGCTTGCAGCAACACAATCCGATCGCCCTGACGGGTCCACTCGATGTCCTGAGGACCACCAAGCCTGTCCCCAAGCGCACGTCCCATTGTCGCCAGAGCACGCGCCTGGTCATCGCTCAGCGCGGGCTCGGTCTGCATCGCCTCGGGTACGGGAACCTCCGTGGGGTGGCCTTCGACCATCGACACGGCCCTGTCTTTCTTGGCGAGCAAGGTCTGAACCTCGCCTGCGCCGTCGACCCGCACCGTGTCACACGCAACCGTGCCCTGCACCACCCCCTCGCCCAGTCCCCATGCCGCCGAGATCAAGGTGCTGTCCGGATCGTCAGGATCCGCAGAGAACATCACCCCGCTCGCATCACCCTCGACCATCTCCTGCACGATGACAGAGACGGGCGTCGACT
>CAZKOI010000099.1:3026-10374 GCA_964554315.1 uncultured Enterobacterales bacterium
CCGGGCTCCTTGCCGTCGCGATGGCGGCGATCGTCTCGGCCCCCTCGCGCACCGCTTCAATCCTTCTCGCCGCGGGATCGGATGTGGGCTTCGAGCTCTGCACGGTGCTCGGCGATGTAGGCCGTGACGCGCGATGCATTGGCGGAGGCACGGCAGCGGCCGACTGCTGCCACGAGCTCATCGGCAGCGGTGACCCCGAGCACCGACTCGTACATCCCTGCAAAGCTATGGTTCTGACCGTCCTCCGCGAGGGCGCTTGAGCGGACGGCAACGCGCGACCAACCCGATCGCCGCCAAGCCTCAACCGCCTCATACGGATCGCTACCTGGCAGCAGCACGAACCACGGCGGGACCTCGGCACCGGCCTCCATGAGCCGCACGAGCCCAGCCGCCTTTCCGCCAATCGGCGAGCCCTGGGAAGCGCCCTGTGCGTCATGGCCCCAGATCACCATGCCATCACCGTGACCGCGATGAAGTCGAGGAGGAGCCCCATCGTCGCCACCCCCTCGGTGACCTTCGCTCGCCTCGGCGCGGACAGCAGCACCCCGCCAATCGCGACCTGAATCGCGACAACGAGACCACCCAGCAACGGAGATTCGAGGGTCATGGCGAGGCCCAGGATGCAGAGGCCCGCGGCGAACCGAAGGCCCACAATGAGGACATCAGCCCGGCGCTTACCCAGCACACTGGAGTAGCTCTCGATCCCGTCGATTTCCTCATGAGGAAGTCGAACCTTTCGCCCGATTTCGAATGCAAGGGAGCCCAGGGTCACCGCGCCGAGGTATCCCGCCAAGACCGGACCCACCGAACCGCCGGCCACCGTCCAGAGGAAGTAAGCTAGGAGACCTACGATCGGATTGTGAGTGACGGCATAGACCAAGATGTGTCGACTCAGCCAAGCGCCGACGCCAAACTCGAAACGCATGAGCACGCTAAAGCCGAGGCACACCGCCCAGGACGTCAACGCCGGCGGGGAGAGATAGGTCGCCAACACCCCCTCGGCAGCGACGGCGACCCACCCCATGCGAGCCAAGAGAGGCAGCGTGACCACACCTCTGCTCAGGCAGCGCTCAGGGTAGGCCTGTGCATCGGACGCATGGTCTTTGTGCTCATCCATTAATCGAAGATGGAGAAAGACCAGCAGGACAACCCCTGCGGCGGCGGCGGCTCGGTCAATGGGTACATACGCCCCGGTCTCTCGCCCAGCGAGGACAAAGGCACTCGCCGCAAACAGCCCGACCAGGACCGTGTAGGCCGCGGGCGGGAACCGCTCCAGGAGGTAGGCCCATACACGGGTCGGCAATGGTGCACTGGGTGTGATCACGAGGCCCCTCTGAGGAGAAAACCTATCGCGCAGGCAGAGCGCTTTTGAAACAGCCCTGTGAAATGGACAAGTTGACGTTTCGGGCGGGTCAACCCGCGGCTATCCTGCAGGTGTTGGGGCACTGTCGCCCTGGAGCACCATGCCTCTCACCGCCACTCAGACTCACGTTTTTCGTCGCCACGCGCTGGACGGCTTTGAGCCTTGTGTTCCCCACATCCGCTACCCGGTCACGATCGGACTGTACCGAGAGGGGCCGAATCTCGGACTCTTCTTGGCTCCCCTCGATCTCCCGCTGGCGCGCCGATTGACCGGCATCGCCGACACCGACCACGCTGTCGTCCTCCGGGGTCCGGCATTCCTTGAGGATGCCTACTTGGCCGCCGAGGGCGAGGCCGAGCTTCGAGCTTGGCAGGACCTCGATAGCCTCTGTGGTGATGTCGACGTGATTCATCTGCCCGAGGGGTCGCACGTCCGTCCCAGTGAGCTGGGTATCGATACCCCCTTGCTGGCCGCACCCGAGCAAGCGGTCCCCTCAGACCTGGGCAGTCGAGTCGCGATAGGCTTCGCCGATGGCTGTCATACCGCCATCATCTCACCCGACGACGCGCTGATTAGACGCACGCTCAGCGGGTTCATCTCCGCGTATGCAGCCGAGGCGAGCCAGCGGCCCGCCCCGGCGCTCTCGAGCTCCCTGATTGACGTCCTCATGGAGCCTCATTCTCCGGGACGGTGGCATGAGCTACGATGGCTTCCTGCCCGAAAGTTCTTTGCACTGGAGGTCGCGCCCAACGGTGACACCACTCGTGCGACACGGTGGGTCTGCGGTGGGCATGGCCAGAGTTGGCGCCCAGGGTGGTCCTGGTAGGTTGGGGAGAATAGCCTCTCCCGATGACCGCCCGCCCCGCTACTCAACTGGTTGAAACGGACTCTTCTAGGGATAGTCTGTTGGACATCCTATCCGGGCACGATCGTGTCGCACTGGACACCGAGTTTCACGCGGAGCGCCGCTACAAACCCGAGCTCATGCTGGTTCAGGTGGCGGTGGATTCGGGTGAGGCCTGGGCCATCGATCCGCTGAAGGTGGATGTCGGTCCCGTTGCCCGCGCTCTGGCCGAGAAAGTCGTCCTCGTTCACAGCGGCCAAGTCGACATCATGCTGATGGCTGATGAGGCCGACTGCGCATTCAACCAGGTCGTCGACGTCCAGGTCGGCGGCGGAATGCTCGGCATGGGCTATCCCACCCGACTCGACACCTTGGTCTCGAACATCCTCAACCGACCTCTGAGTAAAGGCCCCACCCTCTCAGATTGGTCCTCGCGTCCGCTGAAGCCTGCCCAGATTGCCTATGCTGTGGCCGACGCACAGGTCCTGTTTCCGCTCGCCGACGCCATGGCGGCCGCGCTTGAGCGCGCGGGGCGGTGGGACTGGGTCTTGGAAGAGAGCATCCGCCTGGCGCACCAGGCCTCGGAAGGTCCCGTCATCGAGCAGGCGTGGACAAACTGGGACATTGCCCCACGGCTTGATGAGTCCACGCGGCGAGTGCTGACCGTCCTCTATCACTGGCGGGACCAGCAAGGACGCGACAAGAACCAACCTCCCCACTTTATTCTGAGCGACGGACTGTGCCTCGACATCGCGAGACGGAAGCCCAAGTCTCTCGCTGCACTCACCGAGAACCGCCGAATCCCTCAGGGTCTGGTCCGGCGACTCGGGCAGTCGATGGTTGATGTCGTGAAGTGGGCGCTTGAGAACTCCCCCCCCCTTCCCTTCGTTCCGACTGAAGAACAGGCGGAGCAGGCTAGAGCCATCGATCTGTGGGCTCGAGCGGTCGGTCAACAGCTGGACGTCGCCCCCGGCTTGCTCCTCCCAGTGGGGACGTCAGCGGCGGTTGCCGCAAGAGGAGCCGAGGCTCTGACAGGCTGGAGAGCCCGCCTCCTTGAGGAACCGCTGGAGGCCTTCATGACGGGTCGGTCGGCGCTCTATTACAGCGCTTCCGGGGCCGAGCTCCGACCCGTCTAGTTCCGAATGAGACGCGGTGCGGCGGAGAGGGTGATGCGCGGGCCCGTTCCCTTCCACGAGTGACGCCCTTGCGCGTCCGTCAAGGTGCTGGTGCTGGCCTTGGGTGGGGGCCCTGGAAGCTCCACGGTGCCCTCTCCCCAAACGATCCAGCGGTAAGACCCATCGGCACGAGCGAAGCGGAACCCATGTTGCCCCGAAGACAGGCCCGAGATGGCGCCCCACTGGCCGTCACCGCCAAGGTGCGAAAGCAACAGCCGCACCGTCGCCTGCGCATCCCGCTGCCGCTCCGGTGACAGCGCCCAAACGACCGGGCCATCTCCGACAGCCCGGGCCTCTACCCACGTCGTCACCATGTCCGTCACGTCACCGTGACCATAGGGGGGCGAGTGGCCCTCTCCGTGAGAAACGATCGGTTCCCGCTCACCTGAGGCGTTGAGCGGGCCAAGGATCAGGGCATCACCATCGCCAGCAATGATGGACGCCGCCACACCCGCGGTGAACGCCGATGTCACCTCAGCGGTAACCGGCACGGGCCCGGAGCGAGCCGGCGCCTCCGGGTCAGCGGGCTTCGAGTCCCAGCAATGGCCGACTTGCCAGGCCTTCACCCTGTCCTGATAGCGCGCCGCGATCTGACGCACGTAGTCGTCCGCACTCGGTCCGAAGACAGGGCGGAAGGAGTCCACAGCCCAAGGCGGCGCACCCCCTCGAAATCGACCCGGAAAGAGTGTGATCACGACCGGTCCTGAGCCGGCATCGAGCGCTTGGTCGAGCGCTTCGAACGACCACTGGCCGTCCTGTGGCTCGATGGTCTCCCAGTCGACACTAATGCTGCGAAGCGGCTCCGCCGTGTCACGCCCAAGCACCACCAACACAGGCTCAGCGCCCAGGGCCGGGCCTGCCGCCGCCACGAGCAGCATGGCTACTCCGGCACTCAGTCCTCGAGCGCGTGCTTTTGAAGCCATGTCATTACCTCCATGCGCGAGCGCCCCAGGGCCTCAGCAATGGCATCCACACTTCCAGAGTGTATGGCCAAGAGGCCCTCGAGATCCTGCCGTGAGGGGACAGGTCGGCGTACGTCCATCTCGGTGAAGGGGTCCACTTCTGTGTCCGACCGTTGAAACTTTCCACGGAGCCGAGGACTCACAAGCTCGGTGACCAAGGCATCCAGGCCGGCACCTCTTACTCGGAGATCGGCCGCAAGCGCCGCCAGCTCTTTCATGTCCCCCGGCCAATCGTAGATGAGCAACGTCTCGACCAGCTCGGGCGTCGGCAGGGGAAGATCATCGCCAAGGGACGCGACCAGCAGTCCGAGGAGGTCTTCTCTGCGCTCCGCGAGGCGGGGTGCTCGAAGCCGGTTTGCCTCAAACAACCGCACGACCGCGCCTAGGGGATGTCCGCGGATGACGGCCTCCTCAGTATCCGCCTCTGTCGTCACAACCACCGGTGCCGAGCGGGGTCCCTCGACCAAGGCACCCACAGCCGCTGCACCGAGCGCTTCCACGCAAGAGAGAACGACCGTCGATGTTTCTGCCAGCGCGCGGCGAAGCACCTCCGACTCGAGCCCTTCGGCCTCCAGATGAATGACACCACCTTCCGGATTGATCCGACGATGCACGGCCCCGACGAGGGGATCAAAGGTCGCGCCCTTGGGGCCCTCAATGAGCACCCGTGCCGTGTGGGGACTGAGCCGACTCAGGGCCTGGCGGATGACACTCATCGCCGGTGCACGCCCCCCGAGGTCCGAGGCCGGCTCTTCCGCTCGCGCGCGCCATCGAACGACAAAGAAGCTCTCCCCGATGCGCAGGAGATCACCGTCTATGAGGTGCTGCATCTCCACCGGCCGACCGTTGACGAAGGTGCCATTCTTGCTCGCGAGGTCCTCGATAGAGAGGCGCCAAGATTCTTCCTCCAGGGTCAGTCCGGCGTGATGGCGAGACACCCGAGAGTCGGTCGGGAATCCAAGCACCCCTTCGCCCTCTTCGCGTCCCAGGAGCGTCCGACCCACCTCAAGGCGAATCGCCGGACCCTCCACCACTCCCCTCCCCGGCACAAAGACCGGCACGAGGTAGGGCCGCAAGGGAGAGTCAGGCATCAGGCGGGGCTCTACTCGAGATCGCCAGAGAGCAAGAAGAAGCCCTCTGTGGGCCCGCTTCCGGTCATCGAGGTCGACACGTCGGAGATAACGAACCCGCCAATACTCGGCAGCGGAACCTCCCCAATGGCGCCGGTGATCTCGGGCAAGAACAGCGGCATGAGATCCGTGAAGAGCGTCTCCGTCGACTCGGTAGAGACCCGGTAGGCGCTCGACGTCGCGACCACATCAACCTTCACCTCAGGCTCCCCCAGCTCAAGCCCGAGACTCGAGCCATCGGGACCCGCGGACAAGCCCATCGGAGCCACTGTGCTGACGTACAGCGACATGTACAGATCCTCGGCATCCGTGCTGCCGTTGTAGACCGCGACGTGAACATCGCCGAGCTGGAGCTCATACTCCCACTCGTCGTCCCCATCGCGGGGCCTCGCTACAGGCGGCAAGAGCGGCTCAGTCTCGATGATCATGTCTGTCAACCCTGGCAGGAGCAGGCCAATGGTCGCGGTGTCCAGCCCGAGGTCATCGGCAGACAATGTGCGGTTCATGAGGCCGCCCTTGAAGAAGGCAAACAAGACTTGGTTGATGAAGTCTGTGTTCAGCGCGAGGTTGCTGCCAGAGGTTCCGGCCCCCCACGTCGGTAGGCCATAGTTAAAGGCTGGATAGCCGCTCGGCCCATCGCCGTCGGCCGCGATCCCGTACACCACATCGGGCAACACGCGGGTCCTCATGTGGATCGCAATGCCCGACTCGTCAACGTCGACCGCGCCAACACTGGCGTAAATCTCATAGTGGTTATCAAAGGCCTCGAAGTCTTGGACGAGGCGGACGTCGCCGAGGCTGTCATTCAGCAGGTCAGGAACCGTGTCGTAGACCGCATCCTCGACCGCCTCGGCCACCATGTCCCAAACCATGCCCTCGACGTCCACGACGACATCGGCAATCTCGTCCCATGGCCCGCTGGCGCTGAAGGAGAAGCCGGTGTTGGTGACCGAGACGCTCTCGACGGAAAACACGATGTACCCAAGCGCGGTGACACTTGGGTTGATCTCCATCGCCACCGTCATGGTCTCGACCCCCATCTCGCCATCCACATCCGGGAGAAACTCGATGACGGTACTCCAGTCGATGTCGACGTTGTTGATGACCAACTCGGCCTCGATGATTCCAGAAGCGCGTGGGTCGATGTCCATGTCCATGGAGCCAATGCTCAGGCTGTCCACATAGCCGCTGGCTTCGCCCGCACAGCCGAACCAAGTCTCCCAGTAGCAGACATCGGTGAAGATGGGCCCGACGACGGAGCTCGAGAGGTCATCGGCGGTGAAGAGCGACGAGGCATAGCTCTCGAGCGCACCGAGTCCACCATCATCGTCCTGAACCCGAATCAAAATTCCGTTGCTCATCAGGCTACTATCAGAGGGAAACGACTCTGCGCGGAGCACGCTGCGAACGTCGCTGCCTCGGTTTCCCTCGGCCTCATCGCCGCCCTCTGTGTCAAAGGCCTCCGTCTCAATGATGGTGAGTCCGTTCGTGAGGTCCAGCTCGTGCTCAAACGCCCCGCCCTCCCAGGTATCAGGGGAGGCACCGTTGATGGTCAGCGAGCGGATGTCGGTGACGGCATCCTCGGCGTAGCCCGAGACAGAGACCGAGTCATCCATGGTCCACGCGCCTCGCTCTGGCGTGAGGACGGTGATCTGTGGACCCTCCGTGTCGACCACAATGATCTCGGTGTCTTGGAGACTGGTGCCGGCCACCGTCGCGGTGCAGGTGTAGACACCGTCCTCTGCGAAGGCAATCTCATCGTCATCGATCTCAACATCCGCGGAGTCACAGGCCAGCAAGACCTCGGCATCGACCGGGTTCCCGTACTCATCGGCCACCACAATCACGTATCCGACGTCATCGCCTGCATCGAG
>CAZKOI010000100.1:0-10305 GCA_964554315.1 uncultured Enterobacterales bacterium
TCCGCCGCCGAGGTTGGCGTGCCCGTCGACGTCGTGATCATTGGCTCTGGCTTCGACCAAAGCACCGAGGCGACCATCGGCGGACTCAGCGTGGCCGGTCTCGAGGTGGTCAACTCAGACACCCTGCGTGGCCGATCTCCATCCGCACTGCCGGTCGGCCTCCATGACCTCGGTGTTACCCGCCAAGGTAACGACGGTCGAGAGTCCGCTGTTCTCGCGACGGCCTTCGAGGTCACCCCTGCCGCAAGCCCAGGCGCCGTGGAGCCTACCGATGAGGTCGGGGCGAAGTCTTCCGGATGCAGTCAAGCATCGCGCCTTCCGAGCCGCTCGGTATGGCTTCTGCTCGGTACCCTTGCCGTGGCTTTTCGGCGCAGAAAGTACTGAGCCCCCCCCGTCGACCGGCCGGCCGACGGGGAGGGCTCAGGATGCGAGGTCAGTCACAGCAGCGACTGACCTTGGTCCTCACTACTCCGCGTAGTCCCAGGTGAACCCCTCGGTCATGAGATCGAGGTCGAGGTTCGGGAAGTCCTCGTACCACCATGCGCTCGAGGAGAAGTACCCGTGGCGAGCACCCACATCCACGTTGTGGTTGCCCTTCACGTAGTATCCTTCCTCATCGACGGTGAGACCACCGCAGATGGTCGTGACCTCACCCTCGGCATCCTCTCGGTCTGCACAGAGGTCCATGTCGACCCCCGAGTAGAAGCCCGAGTTGAAGTCGTAGCCGACGAAGTCATAGCCAAGGTCGCTCTCGGAGTTCGGATGGTTCATCGCGATGTAGCCCGAGAAGTACGCGTAGGGGTCAACCTCCGTGTCCCACCAGTCCGCGTCACCGTAGGCCTCTGACATGTAAGAGCTGAGCGGCCCGAAACCGAAGCCGAAGTGCATGCCCTGGAACAGGTTGAGGTCAACGTCGGAGTACTGGCAGCGATCCGATGCCGTCTCCCACACCATGACCAGTCCGCCTTCCCAGGCTTGCCACTCTTCCGCGAGGACACCGCTGCCGCCGACACCACCGTCCCAGTCAAACTCTTGGGCGTTCATGTCGTAGACCACAGGGGCGGTGAGGCTACCAGAGCCCGTGACTTCGCCCGCGAACCAGGCGAGAACCTCGCACTTCTCGTTCTCTTGTGCTTCTTCCGTCTCCGCTGAGAAATACTCGATGGTGGCGAAGGTCACAATCGCGTAGGGGTCCTGAGCGTAGGGCTCACCATCGGAGGTGTACTCGCCAGGGACAACGTAGGGGTCAATGGTGCCTTCGGCCTCGTTCCATACACCGGAGAAGTCCACACCCACTGCAACGGGGGTGAAGACGCTGGTGTCTGCATCCGCGTCGGCGTCGGCATCGGCATCGGCATCGGAGTCCGCATCGGCATCCGCGTCAGCATCGGCATCGGCGTCCGCATCAGCGTCGCCACCATCAAAGCAAGAGTCGGGAATTCCGTCCGCTGCAGCCGTGCATTCGTCTTCCGTTGCCTCTGCAGCGTACTCGTTAGCTTGAGTGCAGTTGGCGCTGTCCGCACCGTAGCAATCACAAACGACAGACGCGTACTCTTCACAGGCGCTACCGGCGCCATCGTCCTTGCCGCAGGCACCCAAGGTAAGGGCGGCCACGATCATGGTCATCGTGTTTTTCACTGTTTTCTCCTCCCCGCGTGTGCGAGGTAAAGTCGGGTCTAAATTGCCAGCGAGTGCTGACGGGACGCGCGGTCCTATTACAGTGGCGACAATCTCGCCATTGTTCACCCCGATGTTCGGTGATCCAACGCAGAAACCCCCGGCAGCGGCCGAGGGCTCTGGCGAAGAATACAGGCAACCGTATCAGGCGCCGGTGTCGTCTCCTCCCGCGCCACAGGTCGGGTCCTCGCCCGCCTTGGCGGCGTCGAGTTCCGCGGCGCACACATCCTTCTGGTCCGCATCGGCGTTCTCCATCTGGGTCGTGATATCCTCGCATGCCGCCTCGTTGCACTCGCAGATGGCGTCGACGTACTCGTCGCAGGGGTTCTTTTCGGAACAGCCGATCAAGCCGGCCAAGACAATCATCGAAATTTGAGCGCGCATCGCATCTCCTCCTCAGGAGGTCCGAACGTACCAGAGGGCGACAGTACAGGAAACCCCCAACCTGCGATCGAGCCCTAAAAATGGGCCTCAAGGTTGCCCTAAGCTGACCGACGACGCGTGAGGGGAGCCATGATTTTTTCGGCCACGACCGCACATCCGTCACCGACCACCGAGACCCTGAGTCGCTGCGATCTTGCCGACCTCACGGAGCGCGTGGGCGATCTCTTCGCATCGCCGCATTACAGCCCTCCAATGCTCCCCGGTGTAGCCGTTGAGCTTCTCGACGTGGCCATGTACCCCGAGCTGAACCTTCGACGAATCGCCGCCATGATTGCTCAGGACCCGCTGCTCGCCGGTCGGGTCATGCAGCGCGTACGCTCACCGCTCTATCGGGGGTGGGTTCCCGTTGGGGACCTTCAGCACGCCATACTCCGCCTCGGCCTGAACCATATTCGTGACATCGTCATTGAGGCTGCGCTCGACCTCAGGGTCTTCCAAACCCCCGGCTACGCCAATGCGATGGAGCGGGTCCGCCAGCACTCGGTGGCCACGGCTCATATCGCGAAGATCCTCGCCCCCCATACCGGCCAAGATCCGCACGAGATGTTCCTCTTGGGTCTCCTCCATGATGTCGGAATCGCCGCAGCACTCATCACGGTGGATCAGATCTTTGACGGTAAGCGACGCCCACCCATCGAACAGATCTGGCCCGTTCTCGAGGCTATCCACGAGTCGACCGGCACACTTGTGACCCGTATCTGGGACCTTCCAAGCTTCATCTCAACTCACATCGGAAGTCATCACCACGCGAAAGCAGGCGCATCGCACCCGGCGGTATCGACCCTGTGCATCGCCGAAGCCATCGCGGGCCGTCTCGACCGCGGCATCACCCCTCGCGACCGACCCGAGTTCTTCGCATCCGCGATTGACCTCACGCCGCCCGATGTCGTCGCGAGTGCGCGCACAGCGCTAAACCTCGAGCGCGAGGTGATCGTGTCGGTGCTCCACTCCGCGGAGGAGCGCCTCGACGCCGTGGCCTAGCCGGCTCAGCGTCCCAGCAGGTCCGCCAAAACGCCCACTCCACGGCCGACGACGTCCGGTGGCGCAGAGGTGTAGCAGAGGCGCACATAGTCGCCGTAGTCGGCGCCGCATGAGCTGCCAGGCGCGAGAATCAGGCCTCGGTCTATGCAGTCCTCAAGGAAGCCCTGGAGACCTCGGTCATCCAGCGCATCGTGGACAGGAACAAACAAGAAGGTTCCACCCGTCGGTCGGTCCAGGCCAAGACGATCTGCTGCTGCATAGCCCGCACGGCGGTAGTGGCCGACCGCTTCATCGAGCCACCCACGCCCCTCCCGAAGCACGGCCTCGGCCGCCAGCTGCGACGCCGTACACGCCGAGTAGAAGTGATGCACCGTGGCCTTCCGTGTGCTCGCCATCATCTCGTCGGATGGACCGATGATGTACCCACAGCGGTTCCCCGCCATGCCGAAGGTCTTAGAGAAGCTGTAGACGGAGAACGTCCGCTCTGGCGCGACATCCGCCATAGGGACCACCTCTCCTTCGAACACGATGCCCTCATAGACCTCATCGGACCAAATCCAGAGGTCATGCTGTCGAGCAAAATCGGCAATCGCCTCGAGCACCGGCCGACTCAGGATTCTTCCCGTCGGATTGTTGGGTGTGTTGAGGTAGAGGGCTGCCGTTGCGGGCGTCAGGCGCACTTTGAGCGCATTCACATAGTCCTCTGGTGTGACAGCATCGAGCACGGGCACCTCCACTGGGCGGCCGTGATGCAGCGTCACAATGCCACGAATCAGCGGCCAGAACGGGCTCAAGATCAGCACCTCCTCGCCGGGCGCGACCGTGGCACAGGCGACAGCCCCAAGGCCCCCCGTCGCACCCGCACTGACGATGACACGACTCTCCGAGACCCGATGACGCTCTGCAATAGCGTCGAGCAATCCTGCATGCCCTCTCGGCGGCGCGTAGGTGTGCATTCTCGGATGGGTGGACTCCGAAAAGTCGGCCATGTGGCAGCCCGCGGCCGGCTCGAGCCAGGTATCACCCACGTGGAGAGGATAGCGCTCGCCGCTAATCTGGGCGATGCGATGCGCCACCTTGGAGAAGACGCCCGCAGGCATTCCTTGAACGGTCTCTGAGGGTATGGGATAGCGCGGCATGTGGCCTCCTCTCTGCCCCTATACCGGTCTCAGCGGATGTCGTCCTGCCAACGCTGTGCTCACACTGGGTAGGATGGGACTGGTGAGCGACTCCAGACGATCATTGCTGCGGGCCTTCATGGCCTCCTCGGTGGGCACGGGGCTCTCGCGTGTGCTCGGGTTGACGCGAGAGCTGGCTCTCGCCAACGTACTCGGCGCCGGCATGGTCATGGATGCGTTCGTCATGGCCTTCACCTTCCCTGGCATGCTCCGCCGATTCATCGCCGATGAGGGACTCACAGGCGCGCTCGTGCCCGCGGTCGCGAGGGCAGAAGCCGAAGGGGGGCCCGAGGAGGGTCGCGCGCTCGCCGGGCGTGTCTTGGCCGCCCTCATCCTGACGGGGGTCTTCTTGAGCCTGCTGGGCGTCATCGCTGCTCCATGGCTCGTTGACTTGGTGGCCGATGGATTCGTCGGGGATAAATACGACCTGACAGTCACCTTGACCCGTGTCCTCTTTCCCTTTGTTGGCTTCGTCGCCCTGGTGAGCTGGGCCGAGGGACTGCTCAACCATCGCGGCCATTTCTTCACCCCTAAGGTTGCGCCCGGGCTCGTCAGCGCGGCGATGGTCTTGGCCGTCTTCTGGACACGGGCTCGTTCCCCCGTCGAGATTGTCTGGGCGGTCAGCTGGGCCGTCATTGTGGGAGGAGCGATTCACGTCGCCGTGTGCCTGCCGCCGCTCTGGCGGCGCTGGGGCCCTATCCGACCACGACTTGGCCTGCGCGCGGACCCCCGCTTCATGCGTGTACTGGGCGAAATGGGGAAGGTCGCGGTGATCGGGGTGATGGCTCAGGTGAATACCTTGGTCCTCCGGTACCTCGCGAGCCACCTCCAGGAGGGGGCGGTCACTTGGTACTGGAATGCAACTCGACTGGTCGACTTTGCTCAAGGAATCATCGCCGTTGGCGTAGGCTCGGCGCTCCTGCCCGCCATTTCGTCTGCAGCCGCTGAGGGCGACGGCGATGGCTTTCGGGCGGCGTTCACATCAGCTGCTCGCTTGGCAGGCATCCTCCTTGTCCCCGCAGCCGCCGTGATTCTGGTCTTTCCGGAGCCCTGTGTGGCCCTGCTGTTTCGCCACGGGGCCTACACCTGGACGGATGTCAGTGAGACCGCCTCCGCGCTCAGGATGCTGGTCCCGTTCATGCTCGCCCTTGCAGGGATTCAGATCCTCAAGAAGCCCTTCTTCGCGCTCGAGCGGCGGGGAGTCCTCATTGGAATTGGCAGTGCAGGTGTGGTGCTCACCGGGACGCTTGGACTCTGGCTCGCCCCCCACCGCGGAGTCGACGGACTGGCACTTGCGCTCTCGATATCTACGGTGACCCAGATGCTGGCCTATGCGATCTTTCTACAGCGGATCGTCCCCGACGGGCTAGGACTCGGCCGACTGCTGCTGGACCTCTTGCGAATGGCCGCCGCGTCCGCTCCTGCGGTGGGCATCGCTTGGCTTGCGATGGACCACGGCACGTGGACGGAGGGGCCAACGCTCGGGAACGCCGCGGTGTTTGGCTGCAGCATGCTTATCGCGGGCCTGGTCTACGGAGCGGCGGCATCCCTCGCAGGTCTTCACGAGATTCAAGCCGTTGTGCGACGTGTCGCATCGCGCTTGAGGTGATACGCCGGCAATCTCCACGGAGGTAGATAGTGGCACTGGCAGACCTTGCAGCAATGGCGAAAGACCTTTGGTGGACGACAGATCCCGCCAGCGAACGTCTCTGGGCGAAGGTCACCGGCGAAGCCTGGCAGGCGAGCGGACACAACCCGGTCGCGGCGCTGAAGAGAGCCAATCTGGACAACCTTAGTGCCGAGACCATCGAGGAAGTCCAGGCGTGGCTGGCGCGATGGCCACGCCGACAAAATCGAGCGGCGGGGATCCGTCCAACCGACAAGCGGGTCGCGTATTTCTGCATGGAGTACGGCCTGCACGAGAGCCTCCCCATCTACTCGGGTGGGCTCGGTATGCTCGCTGGCGATCACCTCCGAAGCGCAGCGGATCTGGGCATCGACATGGTCGCTGTGGGGCTGATGTACCGCCAGGGGTACTTTCTCCAGGACGTCGCTGACGGCAAGCAGACTGTCCGGTATGGCGCCTACGACCCCTCCACACTCCCCATGAACAAAACCATCGGAGGCCCCTGGGAGAACCTACGCATCGAGATTCCCGATGGAGAGACGTCCTATCAAGCGGCCGTGCGAATGGTCGTGGTGGGCCAAGTGCGTCTGTTCCTGCTTGATACCGACCTACCGGAGAACCCTCAGCCCGTCCGGGACCTGACCATGAGGCTCTATGGAGGGGACGAGCGCATGCGCCTTCATCAGGAGGTACTCCTGGGCTTCGGCGGCGTTCGATTGCTTGAGAAACTTGGAATCGAGCGAGATGTGTTCCACATGAACGAGGGGCACGCAGCCTTCCTCACAACCGCGCTTCTGGAGAAAGAGGCTGCGCTGGGTACCCCCGCGGCGGCCGCATGGGAGCGCGTTCGATCAAGGTGCGTTTTCACAACCCACACTCCCGTCCCGGCAGGCCATGACCGCTTCGACTTTGATGCCGTCGTTCGGGTCATCGGCCCCACCCTCGGACAGGCCGGACTGGACACGGGGGACTGGGCCCACCTCGGTCAGACCGAGGACGGCCGCTTCTGCATGTCGACGCTGGCGATCCGAGCCAGCCGCGCCATCAACGGCGTGAGCAAGCTGCATGCTGAGGTATCGAACGAAATGTTCGCTCACCTCAACAAGCCCGTCCTACCCATCACGAACGGCGTCCACCCTACCGCTTGGCTCGCCGAAGCCACCCAGGGGCTGTTCAATTCCCACCTGCCGGGATGGAGAGAGCAGATCTCCGACACCCGATTCTGGGAGAAAGCCGCCGATATTCCCACCGAGGCGCTCATGGCCACTCGTCGAGCCCTTAGGGGTCGCCTGGTCCGGGCCGTCCGGGAGGCACTCGGCGATCCTACCCTCCTGGACGAGAACACACTCACTATCGGCTTTGCCCGGCGTTTTGCGACCTACAAGAGGGCCAACCTTCTCTTTACGGAGCCTGACACGTTGGCGGAGATTCTGGACTCTGGCGCCCAGGTCATCTTCGCAGGAAAGGCCCACCCGAGGGACGTCCCTGGACAAGCGCTCATAGAGGAGATCATTCGTTGGTCTCAGGACCCGCGCTTCAAGGGCAAGGTCGTCTTTGTTCCGGGGTACGACCCCCGCTGGGGACGCCTGCTCACGACGGGGGCTGATGTCTGGCTCAACAACCCACGTCGGCCTCAAGAGGCCAGCGGTACGAGCGGACAGAAGGCCGCGCTGAACGGCAACCCCAACCTCTCCGTCCTCGATGGCTGGTGGCCTGAGGCGGCAGACGGTACCAACGGCTGGTCAATTGCCGGTCGTTCAGACCTTGAGGATGCCCTCGATCTCTATGCGCTGCTTCGAAACGACGTCCTGCCGGCCTTTGCCGACGATGACCGCTGGGCCGAGTTGATGCGCCGTAACTTTCAGACCTGTGTGCCCGTGTTCAACACCGACAGGATGGTCCGAGAGTACTGTCGGACCTTGTACAACACTGGGCAGGCGTGAAGACTCGCTTCAGTCCCGAAGCGGCAGACAAGCTGCGAAGAGCTATACGAGAAGCCGGCGGTGTCGAGGTCTTCGCCATCGGGCGAATCGGCCTAGACCAGAACGTCTCCGATCTCGACATCCACTGTCGCGGGAACAAGACCAGCGTGCCTGCGCTCCTGAGGACGCCTAGACCCGGAGAGGTGGTCATTCACAATCATCCATCGGGGGTTCTCGAGGCCTCTCCGGCCGACATGCAATTGGCGCAGATCTATGGGGATGACGGAATTGGTGTTGTGATCGTCGACAACGACGTCCGACGCGCGCTGTGGGTCGTCGAGCCTAGAATCCGGCGAGTGGCACGACTGGATCCGGAGCGCGTCAGAGCGTTCTTCCTTGAGGACATACCCAAGGCGATTCCGGACTTTGAGCAGCGCGATGGTCAGCTCTCAATGGCCATGGATGTCGCCCACGCCTTCAATGAAGGGAGCATCTCGATGCTTGAAGCGGGCACAGGCACGGGAAAGTCACTGGCTTACCTTGTTCCGTCGGCTCTTTGGGCGATGGAGAACGATGCTCGGGTGGTGATAAGCACCTACACCATCGCCCTCCAAGGACAGCTCATGCAGGCCGATCTCCCGATCTTGAGCCGCGCTGGGCTGGATGTCAGGTTCGCGTCCCTGATGGGCAGAAACAACTATCTGTGCAAGCGTAAGCTGGAGGCTGCCCTGACGGAGCCCCCCGCAGGTGACGAGGGCCAAGCGCTGCAGGCGATCGCGCGCTGGGCACGGACCACGGCCGATGGCACCCGTGCGGACATGGGGTTTGTGCCCGAAGAAGAAGACTGGGACAGGGTCAATTCCGACCCCGACCAGACCCTTCGGGTTCGCTGCAAGCACTACTCAGACTGCCACTACTACGAGGCACGCCGAGCCGCCGCGGATGCCCACATCCTGGTCGTCAATCACCACCTGCTCCTGGCCGACCTGGATACAAAATACGACACGGGTGGCGTCGGTGTGCTGCCAAAGTTTGACCGGGTCGTGCTCGATGAGGGTCACCACCTCGAGGACGCAGCGACGCTGTTGTTCGAGGGCAGGATAGGCGTCGAGAGCGTGCGGCGTGCCGTTCGCCCGCTCCTTCCTGGCAAGCGTAAGCGACCGGGCTCGCTCGCCAGGGTGCACAGCAAGTACCTGAGCGGCGCGGGGCCTCTTGGCCCGGAGGACGTGGATGCCGCGACCGAGCACCTAAAGAAGCTCGATACTGCAGCCACAGTGCTGATGTCGGATGCTCCGCTCTGGTTTGAGGGCATTGGTCAGGCGGCCAATCTCGCCGAGCTTGGCGATGTGCGCACACCCTCGTCTTACCGCCAGGGTCGCGTGTGGCGAGAGCAGATCGTACCCCTCCTCCGCAATGCTGCGGGGTCCCTCAACCGGACCATCAAACCCCTCGACGCCCTCCTGACCACCCTGGAGTCGCTCCCGGATGAGGTCCGAACGCTAGATGCACAGCTACTGTTCGAGCTCAAGCGTGCCCGGCGTCGCCTCGGAGACAAAGCACAGCTTCTTGCGCACTTTCAGGGGGTCGATGTCCCGGATGATGGCCTCTTCGAGAGTGAAGAGGAGAAGTGGGTGAGCTGGCTTGCCCGTGACCGAGGCCACAAATCAGCCCCCGCCGCGCGGCTCTGCCTCGCACCGATCGACGTCGGCCCTATGCTTCGAGAGCGCCTATTTGAGGCCATGCCTGCTGCTGTGGTGACGTCCGCTACGCTCACCGTCGCCAAGCAATTCGACCACATTCGAGCTCGAATCGGGCTCACCCACTGCGACCGGCTCGAGACCGCGCGGTACCCCTCTCCCTTCGACTACCGTGCACAGGCCCTCCTGGGAATTCCGAGGGATCTCCCGAGTCCGAAGGAGGCCGGGTTCGAAGAGCGAGCGGCTCAAGTCATCATGGAGGCCATAGCAGCCTCCGATGGTGGAACCTTTGTGCTGTGTACGTCCTACAAGCTCGTCGATGCTCTGCACGCCCAGGCGGAGCGTACGTTCGGCGACGACCGGCCGCTGCTCAAGCAGGGCCAAATGAGCCGAGGCAGGTTGCTTGAGCGCTTTCGCGAGGACCGCCGAAGCGTGCTCTTTGGAACCGACTCGTTCTGGGAAGGAATTGACGTGAAGGGCGACCAGCTTCGCCTGGTCATCATCCCGCGACTTCCCTTTCGTGTCCCCACTGAGCCAGTCCAGCAGGCTCGGTTCGAGCGACTCGAGTCTCAGGGACTCGACCCCTTTCGCGCCTATTCACTGCCGCAGGCCGTCCTTCGCTTTAGGCAGGGCTTCGGTCGCCTCATCCGAACCAAGAAGGACCGAGGAATCGTCCTGCTGTTGGACCGTCGGGTCACCAACCAGTGGTATGGACGGGTGTTTCTGTCATCCTTGCCGGACGTGATGCGAGCCCAGGGCCCAGCCCGTGCTGTGCTGAT
>CAZKOI010000101.1:0-10262 GCA_964554315.1 uncultured Enterobacterales bacterium
TCGGGCGTGCCCGTGGCCACCCACGTGGACCGCCGTGGATCGAAGTACTGGCTCGCCGCGGACCGAGCATCATGGAGCCTGAGGGCGGCCGTTCGGCCCTGCTCCGTCTCCCAGACGCCGTCCGGAAGCTCGTGAAGCCAGCCCACTGTCTCCAGCATCGCGAGTCCTGCGAGACCGCTGGCTCGCTGAGGAAACTGACCGACGAGGAGCTGCTGAGCCCGAGCCCACTCCTGCTCATCGGGGCCTTCATCGGCCATTCGGGAGAGCTGCCCGTACAGCGCCTCCAGGCACTCCACCCCATCATCCGCGCCGACCATCACCGTTGCGGTGATGTCACCACCGTAGCGCCCGCAGTCAAGCTGAGAGTACGCGCCATAGGTCAAACCCCGCCGATTGCGTAGGTCATCGAACAGCCTCGAGCCTGCGTTTCCACCGAGTACCTGGTTGAGCAAACTCAGCTTCAAGAAGTCGGTGTCACCTCTTGCGACGGCGGGCAGCCCAAATCCAATACAGACCGCATCCGCACGCTCTCTCGGAATGAGCACCAGCTGCTGCGACGAACATTCCGCCGGTGGTGGCGAGAGGGGTGTGGGCGTCGTCTGGCTCGGGAGATCCTTGAAGCGATCGGCGAGTCGATGGACCACCTTGTGGGGGTCAAGCTTACCCACTACGACCAAGAGGCCGCGGTGAGGATCAACAATTGAACCGTGGAGCGCCAAGAGGTCCGCCCGACTCGTCGCGGCTAGGCCGGACTGCGTGGTACGAGGCAGGCCATAGGGGTGAAGACCGTACAACCCGTGGGCCAGCCAAAGGTTTACCGCTGCCTCGGGCTTGGCCCACTCATGACGATGGATTTGCTGAGCCTTGAGCCTCTCTGCTGCAACCGCCACCTCGGGAATGGCCGGCTCCAGCGCCACGCCGGTCGCGAGATCAACAATCGGCCAGAGGTGTTGATTGAGTCCCGAGATACTCACCATCGAGCTGTCGATGGTGACACCGCCCCCGAGCCTCGCGCCAAGCGAGTCGAGCGCTTCAGCGAAGCCTCGCATCGCGAGCGAGGTAGACCCGTACCGCATACAGCGCTGAAGGAGCAGGCCCGCCCCTAGGCGATTTCGGGGTTCATTTATTCGCCCCGAACCAAACACCCACCGTGCTTGGACGACGGGCAGCCCGGCGACACGAACGGCCGCTATGCGCAGACCATTCCCAAGGTCTCGAACCGCACGTTCCGGAAGGACCCACGGCCTCGGGGTCTCACCGGCGGGTGGCTGGGCTGGAAATCCCGTCATTGGGGGCGAACCTCGAGCACAACGACGGCGTTGGGGTCAAAGTCCCGCTGAGCGACGCGGAGCAGGTCGTCCGTTCCGACCTGTGCAACCTGCTTGAGGTATCGGTTCTCAAAGTCGGAGTCGTTCTGAATCAAGACGGAACGCGCGAGAATGTTCGCCCTATTGAGGATGCCTTGGCGCGCAAACACCCGCATTGACCGCAGCTGATTCCGAACTTTCTCCAGCTCTTCCTCCGTCACCCTCTCCGTAGCGAGGCGCTCCAGCTCGGCCTCGTACTGAGCCACGAGGGGCTCGGCGCTGCTCCCACCTGGGAGGACGGCAAAGAGGCTAAACAAACTCGGACCTCGATGGGCCTCGTAGCCCCCCTTGATCGAGACCGCGGCCCCCGTATCTGCGACCAGAGCGCGCTGCAGGCGGCTGCTCGGACCGCGAAAGAGCATTGTCTCTAGCACTTCGTAGACGAAGAAGTCGGGATGACCATAGGGCACCGCCGGGGCATTCACAAAGACGGCCGGAAGCTCGGCATTTGGTCCTTCGACTGCGCAGACCTTGCGGCGCATTCGCTGCGGTTCATCAAAGACAGGGAGGCGACGGTCCGCACCCGGCCTGAGCCCCCCAAAGAGGTCCTCCACCAAATCCAGCACAGCCGCGGGTTCCACATCGCCAGCAACAGCGAGAACCGCGTTGTCCGGCACGTACCACCGTTGATGAAACGTCTGTACGTCGGCGAGAACCGCGCCCTCGAGGTCCTCTCGAGTCCCTATCACCGGATGCCCGTACCCAAAGCCGGTGTAGGACAACTGCGTAATCAGACCATGGGCCTGGCCGTATGGCGCTTGCTCGACGCGCTCGAGGTACTCCGCGAGAACCGCGCGTCGCTGCGACTCGAAGGTCTGCTCATTGAGGGCAAGCGACCGCATACGGTCTGCCTCCATCCACAGCCCGAGGCGCCACTGGTGTGCTGGCACGGAGTGATAGAAGGTGGTCCTCTCGACCCCTGTGGAGCCGTTCACCGACCCACCGTGCCCGGTGATGGCAGCGACAAACTGATCGCGCGCCACGTGCTCGGATCCCTGAAACATCATGTGCTCGAAGAGGTGTGCGAAACCCGCCTCGCCGGGTGATTCGACCCGGCTGCCCACGTCATAGCTGAGCGCAACACCAACAATGGGCACGGTGTGGTCGGGCTCAATCGCTACCCGAAGGCCGCTGGAGAGGGTGGTTTGAGTGATGTCCGCCATGGCGCTGCACTCCGGTAACACCCTTTGCTCGGCCCGGTTACGACTCGTGCAGATGTTGACGACCCTCTTCTGTGCCCTTTTCTGCCTGCCTGCCTTTGCGGGTCCTGTGACGCTGCGGACAGATACGGCCGTCTCGGTCGAGCGGGGCGGCGTGACCATCGGCCGAGCAAGCGGTGCGGGCATACTCAGCTTGGGTGAGTTTCCACCCGGTGAGACGCGGTTGCGACTCCATCGACACGATCGCGATCCGCTCGATGTGCAGCTGGTCATCCCAACCACCGGATCGGTCACGCTCGAGCTGTCGGGAGACGACCTCCTGACGAATCTCCAGAGTGCCGCAGCGCCGACCGCAGTCAACACGACAGCGCCGCCCTCCCCCGTCGTGATCTTTCGCCCGCTCGAGGGCCAACGCTTCACGATTTTGCTCGCGCAAGGTGTACGGGTTCACGTCGATGGCGACACCATCCTCGACCAGTGGACGGCAGGAGAGCACGCCATCGAGGTGCGTTCAGAGGACCACCTCACCGTCTGGGCGCGCGGGACGCTCAGGCTCGAACCGGGTGATCACGTCGTGGTCTCCCTCGAAGCAGGGCGAGCGCCCGAGGTCAGGGGCCCTGAGGGCGCCTGGCGCGCCGTGGGAGGCCGACAGTGAAAGGCCGAGCGATACGCACCCGAATCCTGGCCGCCTTCACGCTCGCCGTGGTCTCCATGATGGCCACGCTCGGCTACGGCATTCACCGTATGCAGGCCATCGGTCATGAGCTTGAGGCCGTGAACCGCGGCCTGCTGCCGCTCTCGCGCGCGAGCGTCGAGCTCCGTGCATTGGTCAGTCAGCTAGACCGAGACCACGACCGCTTCGCTCGTCCCGGATCGGCCCCCGACGCCGCTCGAAAAGCCAACGCGAGCCTCTACCGAAGCTCCATTCGAGATGCGCTGGTCCGGGGTGTCGCTGCGGCCGATCAGGCCCAGGCTCTGGCCCGCCAGGTAGAGGACACCGAAGCCCTGGCCAAGCTCCGCACCGTGTTCACTGAGATGGAGCAACAGAGCGAGACCTATGCCGACGCCGTGGCCACGTGGTTTGACGTCAACGAGGCCGGCGATGAAGCAACCTCCAGTCGCATCCTCGCGGATCTCGACCGTCGACGCCAAGGCCTGGCGGCCGGAGCCGATCTGGCCCAAGGGCTGGTTGAGGGACAGGTTGAGCGAGTCAGCCAGCGCGCGGCAAGAGCTCAACGCGACGCACTCTTCATCTCCATTGCGCTCGCGGTGCTCAGTCTGGTTCTCTCTGCAGCCCTGGCAGGTCTAGCACTCCTCGCCCTGCGGCCGATCGCAGAACTCATCGAACAAGTTCAGCGCGTCGCCGCCGGCGACCTGAGCGGCCGCATCGCGCTCAACAGCAAGGACGAAATGGGGGTGCTAGCGGAGGAATTCAATGCCATGGCGCAGGCCGTCTATGACCGAGACCAGGCCCTCCTCGACCGCGCGGCGACGCTCGAGCAACTTCAGGCAAGCCTTCGACGTGTTCTCGACACCATCACCTCCGGACTGGTGGTCATCGAGAACGACCAGATTGCCGTCCTAAATCCGGCGGCGACGGTACTCTGGGGCGTCGGCGTGTCTCAGCAGGCCCCAGAGTGGATGCTCTCGCTCGGCGATACCCAGGCGGAGGTCAGCGTTGGCGGCGCAATCTACGCAGTGAGCGCCGTGGCCTACGGGCAGGACGGGCGCCTTGTGGTCGGAGAGGACATCACCGAGCGCGAGGCCGTCCGCGAGCGCCTCAAGCGCAGCGAACGCCTGGCCATTGTCGGAAGGATGTTGGCTCAGATCACCCATGAAGTCCGCAATCCACTGAACGCCATGAGCCTGAACGCAGAGATGTTGGCGGATGAGGTCCACTCTGAGGATGCTCGCGCCATGCTCGACACCATTAGTGGAGAGATACGCCGCCTCGAGAGCCTGACGGAGCGCTACCTACACCTCTCTCGAAAGCGCGTAAGCGAGCTCGAGCACACCGACCCCAGGATCGTGGTCGAGGGGCTCTTGGCCCTCGATGCGATGGCCCTTTCCCAAGCGGGCCTCGAGGTCTCCGTTGACGCCGCGACACCTGGACAGTGTGAGTTTGATGTCGATGCCGTCACCCGAGCACTCCGAAACCTCCTACGAAATGCCGCAGAGGCGGGAGCCTCTCATGCCCAGATTGATGCAGAACGTGAAGGGCAATGGTTGACCTTTTGCGTGACCGACGACGGACCTGGGCTGGATGAGGATCAGCAGAACCAGGTCTTCGACCCCTTCTTCACGACCAAGGCTCGAGGTACGGGCCTCGGGTTGGCGGTGAGTCGCCAGGAAGTGGAGGAGATCGGCGGCAGCCTCCACCATGATTCGACGCATGCCGAAGGCGCGCGTTTCATTCTTCGAATACCGATTCAGGGTTGACATCCGGCTTCATTACCGACATTTTGTCATTACTGTCAAAATGTCGGGATACCCATGCAATCAACCATCCTGATCGTCGATGATGAAGAGCCCAATCGGGCCACACTGACGCGAATCCTAGAGCGCGAAGGACACAGAGTGGTCAGCGCGTCAGACGGCCGGGAAGCACTCGTGGTTCTACGAGATGCCGCTCCCCAGGTGCTGCTCACCGACCTCAAGATGCCCGGGATGGACGGCATGGCGCTCCTGCAGAGTGCGCGCCAACATGATGGGGATCTCGAGGTGATCCTCATGACCGCATTCGGGACCGTAGAGAACGCGGTCAAGGCCATGAAGCATGGCGCGAATGACTTCATCACCAAGCCCCTCCGTCGTTCCGAGATCGTAAAGGCCGTGGCCAAGGCGCTGGAGAAGCGCGCCCTAGTGACCGAGAATAGAACCCTCAAGGCTCGACTCGCTCAGAGCGCATCGTCGACCCTCATCAGCAGCAGTCCCGCGATGGCAGACCTCCTCGCCGAGGCCCGACAGGTGGCGGACTCGCGCGCTACTGTGCTCATCAGCGGCGAGAGTGGAACAGGGAAGGGTGTGCTGGCTCGCTGGATTCACAGTCACTCTCCTCGCGCGGGCGCGAAGCTGGTGGAGGTCAACTGCTCCGCCCTGCCGACCAACCTCATTGAGAGTGAGCTGTTCGGTTACGAGGCCGGCGCCTTCACCGACGCGAAGCAGAGAAAGGAGGGGCGCTTCGGGCTGGCAAGCGACGGGACGTTGTTCCTTGATGAGGTCACCGAGCTTCCAACCGAGGTCCAGGCCAAGCTCCTCCGTGTGCTGCAGGATGGCGCCTACGAGCGGCTCGGAGGAACCGAGACCCTGCGGTCCGATACTCGCCTCATCGCCGCCACGAATCGCGACATCCACGAGGCTGTCGCCGACGGTGTCTTACGAGAGGACCTCTACTACCGTCTCAATGTCATCCGCCTCCAGGTGCCCCCACTGCGCGAACGCATCGAGGACATCCCCCACCTCGCGCGCCACTTCGTGGACCGGTTTTCAGCGCAGCACAGCCGGAACATTCGAGGCATGGAGGTCGAGTTCATGCGAGCACTCGAGGGCTACGCCTGGCCCGGCAACGTGCGTGAGCTTGAGAATGCCCTTGAGCGGGCCGTGGTGCTCTCGAAGGGGGACCAACTCTCGGTGGACACACTGCCGGCCGAGATCGCCAACTCGCGCCGCGCCCCGGAGCGCCTCAGCTTCACCGTAGGAACACCGCTGAAGGTGATGGAACGACGCATGATCGAGGCAACACTCAAGAAGTGCGCAGGCGATAAGGTCCAGACCGCGACCCTCCTCGGTACAACGGTCAGGACGATCTATCGCCGAGAGGCGGAGTGGCGAAAGGGGCGCTGACCTACTCCTCCGCGAGGATCGGTCGGCTTGCTCGGCGCATCAGCACCAAGCCCACCACCGTCAGGACAACCATGCCGTACTGAGCCGGCGTAAGCCCCATCCAGCGCACATCCGCCTGGTCCAGGTCGGTGTTTCGCAGAAAATCCATCAGAAATCGAATGGGGGCGTAGGTCGCGGAGAAGAGACCGAGGAAGAACCCTGCACGAACGGGCTTGTTGCGCCAGACATAGAACAGCACCGCTATGCCAGCGGTCCAGATGGCCTCATAAAGCCCGAGGTCGTGGCGTGGACCTTCCGGAAACCGAACCGCTAGGAAAAAGTCGGAGGCCCGGCCGATGTGATCGTGAGCCGTGAAGCACCCTAGGCGCCCGAAGGTCCAGGCAAACGGGAACCCGAACATGATGGTGTCAGCATGGAGCCAGTAGTCTCGCTTTCGAATCACTCGATAGAAGAGCAGGCTGCCCAAGACAGCACCGATGAAGCCTCCAGTGGACGAGAAGCCGGCCCAAACCCGAAGGAGGGCCATGATGCCATCTTCCTCCAACTGGTGCGGATTGTAGGCCACCACGTGGACAATGTGGCCCACCACGAAGCCCATACCCACCGTCACCACAGCACCATCCACGATGTCCTTGACCTCAAGGCCGAGGCGAATGGCGCGCGCTCGGGTGATCTCGAGCCCCACGACGAAGCCCGTCAGGACGAGCGCGGTCCACGAGTCCAGCACAATAGGGCCCCACTCAAAGATGGGGATCTGAAAATAGGGAACCATGGGCGACATCTGAGGGACTAACCCCTCGACGAAGAGGTCGCCGTGTTAGCCTCTGCGCTATGGCAATTATCACCAAAGACATCCTCCTCACCGGCATTCGTCGCGACGACGTCTTCGAGTGGCTCGGCAACCCCGAAAACCACGACAAGATCGTGGCCGGCGCATTTGATTCGGTGAGCGGCTCGCGGGGACAGTACGAGCTGAGCCTCACGACGCCCGGCCGAAAGCGGACCATGAGCTACCGCTTCAAGGCCAAGGACGATGGACACGGAGGGCGAAGAGTCATCGTCGATACCGCAGGTAAGCGCACGCAGGGTCAGATCAACTTCAGCCTGCGGACCATGAAGCCATCGACCAACACCATGGTCACCGTCCGAATGGACTACAACCCCGGTGGTGCGCTGGGAGGCCTCGTCAACTCCTCCGGTCTCGCCCAAGCTCTCGAGAGCGGCCTCGCGCGGATGCTCGACAACCTCGCGGCCGCCATGCCGAAGAGCTGACGCGCTCAGACCCGTCGAGCCATGACGAGGTCATCTCGCAGCGAGCCATCGACTTCCTGAAACTCACCCACCAATCGGCCCTCGATCTCAAAGCCGAGAGAGCGATAAAGCTGCACGGCTCGTGCGTTATCCTCGAAGACATGAAGTGCGAGCTTTCGTAGGATCAGGTTGGACTCAGCCCATACGATAGCCGCCTCCATGAGCGCCCTACCAACACCGCTTCCTCGAGCTTGTTGCGCCACGAAAATCTCGACCATCCCCACGTGCCGCGCACGCTCTTTGGTCCCACCGGTGACCGACACGGCACCGACGATTCGCCCGCCCACGCGAGCGACCATGAACCGACTGTTGGTCTCATTGTTCCACTCGCGAATGACCTTGGCCTGCCAGGCCTCATCACCTCTGAACTCATCGGGGTAAGTGATGAACCACTCGCCCTCCTCCAGCACCGCCTTGTACATCGCGAGCACTGCAGGTGCGTCGGCGTCGGTGGCGTTCTCGATCAGGATTGGCCGCAGCATAACAGGACCTTGGTCCCCTACCACTTCGCGGGGATCTCTCCACTGAGCTCCGCGACCTTGTCGTCATCGATGATGAGTTCACGCTTATAGAGCTTCTGCGAGGCGTAGGTGTCCTTGCTGTTCTTTACCCAGATCTGGTGCGCACCATCTTTGCGAACCTCAAAGCGATAGGTGAACCGCTCCGAGCGGTACGCCTGGCGCCCCGCCACCCGCTGGCGCTTGAAGGGCCGGCCCCAAGCCATGTAGACCATGTGCTTGTCCCAGCCCACCTGAACGGCACCGTCCGCTATCTTCTGCCGAATGTGCTCTGGGTATTGATAGAACTTGTCCCAGAGTCCCTTGTCCTTGAGCCACTGGTCGCGCTCTGCGCGGGTCTTGAGCTTGAGGTACTCCTTGCGCTCGTCCTTGGCGCGCTCGCCCTTGCCGTCGGGCGGGTCCATGTAGACCCGAAGGGCCATGAAGTGAATGTACTCATCCTCTTCGAGCTTGTTGATCTTCGCGCTCATGTTGAAGCCCGTCATGAACGTGGCCGAGATGAGCAGCGTGGTGATTAGAGCAGGTGCGCGCATGGGTGTCCTCCGTGGTCTCACTAATACGCCGAGTCAGCGTGATGTGCCAAAGGGTTGTGCAGGATCGGTCGAGAGCAGGACATCCGCATGGACCCAGCCCTTCCGGCCATCCGAAAGAGAGATGAGACGATGGGTGTCAGTAGAATCTTCAATGGCAACTTCTGCACCGGCGTGGAGAACAAAGAGCGCGACCCCTGAAGGGCCGAGCGCACTTCGCACCTCGATCTCGTCCGCAGTCACCACTGCACCTCGACGATGCCGGAGCGTCTCCGCGGTCGAAGCCGCCAACACGAGCCCCGCCATCACCAGCGTCCACACGATCCCGCCGCCGCCTCGAAGACGCTGGATGCGTCCAAGGAACACTTGGAGCTGCCCCCACACGCGCCACCAGATCGCGAGAGCGAGAAGCACCGCCGCGGTCCACGCGGTCTCTACGGGTGCAAGAAAGGACTGCCAAAAGAATGCCGGATGGTGGGTCGCAGGGGGGTCAATCCGATCCACAAGGGAGGGCCGCACCAACGCTAGGTTCGCCGCAATGTCGCCATTGCGGGGCGCCAGCGCGAGGCCTCGCCTCCACGCCGCTATCGCCTCCGGCTTTCGACCGAGGCGGTACAACGCATTCCCTAGACCGTGGTAGACCGCCGGGTGCCGATGCCCCTCAGCAAGCGCCGCCTCAAACTGACTCGCTGCTGTCCCCGCATCCCCCTCCCGGAGCGCCCTCAAACCCTCATCAAACGAGGCCTCCGCCACCGCATGTGCACTGATGAATGCGAGAGCGATGATCATGGCCGAGCCTCCTGAATGAAGGCCCGAACGCGAGCCTCAAGATCGTCCACCGGTCCCCCACCGTACCTGGCCCGCTCCAGGTCCTGATACAGCGCCTCGGGTGCCTCACCCAAGGTGGCCACGGTCTGGACGTCAAGACCCGGTGCCGCGACGTTAAGCCGGAGCGCCGCCGCCTCGCGGAAGATCGCCTCGAGCTCGCCCAAGCGCTCATCCCGAGCGTCCGGGAGGGCTGCCAATCGACGCCGAAGCAGCAGGCTCGGATCCGGGGTTCGACGCCTCCACCACGCGCCCAAGAGGAGGCCCGTCCAGAGTGTCCCAGGTACGGCGACGACCCCAATGAGCGCAGGAAGCGCCCCACGCGCGGTTCGGTCTGCGATGCGCTGACCGCCATCGACAGGCATGATGTCCTCGCCAACGCTGAGCACATCTGTCCTTTGGTCAGAACCCGGCTCCGCAAAGCTCGTGATCACCCCACCCCCCTCCTCGCCCGGGAGCACCTCCAAGACCATCGACTCCGACGCCACCTCTACATACTGGGCCGCCTCCGGATCAAAGGTCACAAAGCTGACGGGAGGAATAACCAGCGAGCCCTCGGCCTCAGGTACAACCGCACGGCGGAGTGTCATGCGAGAGCGAAAGCGTCCATCCAAGAGCTTGGTGTCTATCTCCGGAGCGTCGTCGTAGGCGCGAAAGCCCGCGTCGCTGGACACCGGAGGGAGCTTGAAGGCGGCGAGTGTTCCATCA
>CAZKOI010000102.1:0-10168 GCA_964554315.1 uncultured Enterobacterales bacterium
ACGTCCCGGGCCAGACCAACATGCCGGCATCAACGCCCGCATCTCGACCTGGAGGCCGACGTCGACTGTCCTCGATTCCTCCAACGACCACGAATTCACCCGAGGTCATGACCCCCTTGATGGCTGAAACGGGTGTGGTCAAGAGCCAGTTGAGGACCCACGAAGTCTTCTCTTTTGCCGTGGCCACATCCCAGATTCGCTGGACCTTTACGTCCATTGAGCGGAGTGGATGGCCGGCAGCAGAGGTCCAGTGCGGGATGCCGTGTTCATCGGATCGATAGCCGCTGGCCAAGGTGGTCCATACCGACGGCGACACAATTGGGTGGTTGATGTGGATGGTCTCGCTGAAGCCCTCCTCAGCGATGCGCCTCATGTTCGGGAGATCACCCTGTCGGACGAGTCGATCGACGAGTGTGGCCTCCAGCGCATCCATCCCGACCACGACGACCGCGTTCTTGAGCTTGGGCTTCGATGCCGTCACTCTCCACGACGCGGCGCGGCTTGGTTCGACGCCGTCGCATCCCGGCGCGAGGCTCACCAAGCCGGGTGTGGGCTCAGGCTTTGGCAGCTCAGGCTGCGGGGCCAGGGGCTCGGAAGGAGTGGGTGACGGTGCGCGCTGAGTTCGCCGCTGAGCCGGTCCGGGAGGCCCGACCGGCGAGGTCACCTCGACCGAAGGCGTGGGCTCTGTTGCAGGGGAGGGGTCGCACGCCGTCATGGACAAGCCAGACACGGCAGCCAGGCAGAGAGCGGGCCACGGCAGCGAGACGCTTCCCCACGCGCTTAGATCAAGATCGTTCATGTGGGAGCCTTAGCCCGAGCGTGGCCAACCTCCATTATTTTCTCGACTCCATCCTAAGTTCGGGGCGGAACATCGCAAAAAATGCCGGTCGGGGCCACAGCGCGTTCAAGAGCTCGGGGGCGAGAGTCCACCCTGTTCAGGCGCCGTTGCACAATCGTTTCAGATGACATGCCGAATTCTGAGGGTGCGCCACTTGCAGACTACCCATGAGTAGAATACCTCGCCAAAACCTACTCAAAGGAAGGTTAGGACATGAAACGAATCAACATTGCTTTTCCAATCTTGCTCAACACCATCGCCTGCGGCGGCACCGCGAACGAGGCGTCGGAGGACTCTGAAGCCAGCACGCTGCCAGGCGAGACATCCGAAACCGAAGCGGATGCTGACAGCGACACCGATGCGGACGCGGACGCCGATTCGGACAGTGACGCCGACGCGGATGCCGACGCCGACGCCGACACCGACGCCGACACCGACAATGACGCGGCGGTTTGTGGCTACTCTTGGGACTTGACCTACGACATCTCTGGCGTGCTCTCCGTGACCGACACCTTGCTGGGCCTCGGCGACGCGTCTTATGCGATCGGCGGTTCGTCCGGCGACCAGCTCACCGTTCGCGTGAAAGATGATGCGGACTCCGTGGGAACCGGTGTGGTATCCATCACCGACTACAGCCTCTTCATGGCCTTTACCTCCGAGATCGACATCGTCGGTGGACCCATCATCATCGAGACAGAGAGCCAAGCCACATCCTCAGACGAGTGTGGGGCGGCGCTTGGCTGGCTTGACGCGGATGAGGGTGTGCTGACCTGGGAAGACTGTGACTATGGGTCGGGCCATGGAACCAACAGCTGGGTCGCATCGGACTCGACCGGAGAGGGATGCCTCAACGGGTACTATGGCGTTGGCACCATTGTCTGTACCGATGACTCTTTCACCTTCGACTGTTCCGCAGCCGGCCTCAGCGAAGGGACCAATCCCGTCGACGGCGTGCACAACCAACCCCTGGCCAGCTTCGAGTTCAGCGCGGACTACGATACCTTCATGATGGAAGGTCCTGATGGGCTGGGCGTCGAGTTTCCGGCGGCATCGGACTCTCGAACATGGTTGATGCTCGAAGGCGATCTTCGGGAGATGGTGAAGGTGGTCACGCCGGAGTGTCTCTGCGACTGACGTCGGACTTGATCGCACTATTTTTTTCGATTTCACGGACGCTCCGGGCTTGCAATCTACTAAAAGGTAGAATAAACCCGGAGGGTCTTCAGGAGGACATTCCAAGCCATGGCTCAAAACGGTCCAACAGGTTCAATGCTCAGCCACAGCCCCGTCTTAGGCGGCGGAGAGAGTGAGAAGGCGGGGACTCGTGTGGTCGCAGGAGCGGGTTTAGAGGAATGTCTTCGTGACACGATTGATGAGGCGCCAGATTGTCTCGGTGCTGTGGCGGCAGGAGGTCCCAACACCACGTCGCTCGACCTCCTTGGAGGAGTCGGGCTTCGAACGGTGATTTGGTAATCCAGCAGACGCAGTGTAGCGCCTCTCATGGGTCGGGCTTGGTGGGGACCAAGTCCGCAACGGCCGCGGAGGAAAGGGGAACTCCTCCGCGGCCTCACCCTTACTCGCCCTCGATACGGATGGGCTCGGGCGCGCGTCTGCTCGATGGTTCCGATGGGGCTTTCCCGCCCGTAAACGAAGGTGCTGTTTGGTGACCATCACAATGACGCCTTGTGGCGGCAGATGGCCGACCCGTATGACTTGGCAGCGGCGCCCAGAGACGCCCAGTGACGTCATTGCTCAGACACCCACAAAGAGCAGCTGGAGAATGCCTGCGATACCGCCGAGCATTGCTCCCACAGCGATGAGCTTTGACTCGTCTTGGCGAAAGAGTGGCCGCAGTACCTGCTCAAACTGCTCCGGCGGAAGAGTGCTGAGTCTAGAGTTGAGCGTATCTTGCAGACTGAGTGCCTCGCTCGCGTAGGCGTGCACGCGGCTCAGCTCACTCGGAACCCGAGTCACCAATTCCTCGCTGATCCGCTGCCGAAGTAACCGCCAGTTCTCTGTCCCGGCGGCCAGCTGGATGATGGGCTTAGCGCCACCTGTTGCGCTATCAACGCCCTCGGCGACAAACCGGGTGAGCACATCCGTCAAACGGTCCGATGCGGGGCCTTTGAGGACGGCGTTGACGAGGGCCTCTGGGTGCAAAATCTGCTCGGCAAAGAAGGTCGCGTAGGCCTCCGATACTTCACCTTGGCGCATGAGGAAGAGCCCCTGCCAGCGCAGGGGGCCAAGGGTCTTTGGTTGCTTGGGCTCGAAGACCATCTTGAGCGCGGCCCAGTTCGTTAACCAGCCGATGAGCAGACCGGTCATCGGGAGGAACCACAAGGGCTGAGTGTGGCTCCAGATAGCGGCCTGCGCACATCCGAGTAAAAAACCGAAGGCGAGTCCACTGCGGGAGATGAACCGAAACTCCGCCCGACCACAGGTTTGAAAGAGCTCGTTCAGGAGCGCCTTGTTCTCGACAAACGCACTCACGACGAGCGTCTCGACGGCCAGATAGCGGTCGAGGTCGTCGTTGAGTTCGGCCATGAGCTTCTCGACCACACGAGGAACCTCGGCGCGTATGCGCCCGCGTGCATGCTCTCTGAGGCTCTCAGGGAGCGCTTCCCAGGCGCGAGGGTACTGAACCGCGAGCACGGACTCAGCGACCTCGGAGGCGTGCTTCTCCAGCGCAGGGCTGAGGAGCGCTGACACATGCTTGGGATCGATTTGAGCGAAGACAGCGCGAACATCAAGCAGGTGGGCCGTCATGAGCTGGACACACACCGTGGCCATCCGCTCGGCGTTAGCGGGAAGCACGCCTTGCCAGCCGACGCGCCACAGACCGCGCCGCTCCAGCGGCGAGAACAACATCCGAATCGCCAGCGCATTGGTCCCCCAGCCGATGAGACCGCTCACGATGGGAATGACGAGCAAGGTGAGTGACATCTGAGGACCTTAGCCGAGCGATGATGATGCCTCAAAGGGGTGGTCGTTGACCACAACCGCCTGTGCTGAACTGCGCCTATGAGGTGGCATGATTGCCTGCTCTAAACGTGGCCATTAGGCTTTGGCGATGAGTGACCGTAAAGCAGAGTGGGACGCCGCATACGCGCTGAAGCAGAACTTTTTGTACTACCCGAATGAAGAAGTGATTCGCTTCATCTCTCGGTTTTGGCGTCAGCGCATCGGCATTGAGGAGTACCGAGATAAGACTCGCTACCGCAACGGTATGAAGAGCCTCGACCTCGGCTGCGGAATTGGCCGTCATGTGGTCTATCTTCACGATGTCGGCTTCGAGAGTCACGGCATTGACCTCTCTGCCGAGGCGATTGGAGCCGCACGGCAGTGGGGCCGAGGCCTGGGGATTCCTGAGGATCGCTTTGTTCTCGGCAACTCCAAGGTGCTGCCCTGGGAGGATGGAGCGTTTCACTGCATCGTCAGCCATGGGGTCCTGGACAGCATGCCCTTCGAGGTCGCTAAGCAGACCATGGTCGAGGTTGACCGGGTTTTGGCGTCAGACGGGTTGGTCTACATTGATCTGATCAGCGGTGATGACGACCGCCATGAGCCTTCCTTTGCCGGTGAAGAGGTCGTTGAAGGTGTTCATGAGAAAGGCACGATACAGAGCTACTTCGATGAGGCCAAGATTCAGGACTTGGTCGAAGAGACGAGCTTAATCGTTCAGGAGCGCGTCCTGGTGCGTCGGACTCAGCTCGAAAACGGGCGGATGGACGCGCGCTACCACGTCGTTCTTTCCCGAGGCTAGCCCCTTGCAGGTCGTTGCCGAGGTTGACGCTAGGGAGCTGGCCGTCGGGGTTCAGTTCGTTGCCGAGAGGGCCGTCATTGTCTGGAAGGGTGAGGACGGGTCAATTCGTGCGACACGAAATCGGTGCGCGCACCAAGGCGGGCGCTTCACACCCATGCCGGGCTGCCAGGTGCGCTGTCCTCACCATGGGTGGGTGCTTGACCTGGACTCCATGTGCTACTCAAACCCGACCAACGGGCAGAAGCAGCCAGAGCTGAAGATCGAGACACGGGGCCATCGCCTGGTCTTTCTGGAGCCGGCTGCGAGCACGCCCTGGGGCGAACCGGGTCTTCGAAGTGACCTCAAGCAAGGGGAGCTCACCGTTCGATTCTATGCTCACGCTGCCGCGGAGTTGACACTCGGGTCGAAGACGCTTTTTACGGACCCCTGGTTGGTTGGTCCCGCGTTTCTGAGGGGGTGGTGGCTTCAAGAAGCGCCGCCCGACGACGCCCTTGAGCGTCTGGCCAACGCGGACAGTATCTTCATCAGTCACAATCACTCGGACCACCTCAATCCGCCGACCTTGCGGATGCTTCGAGAACTCAGACCGGATGCACACTTCTTGATTCCACCGTTTGAGTCCTGCGCTCAGCAGCTCGAGTCTCTTGGTTTTTCGAATGTTGAGGTCGTTCCGTTTGATTCATGGCTTGCCTTCGGCGACGCCAGAATCATGGTGTTGCGTGACGGGACCACTCGAGAAGATAGTGGCCTTCTTGTCGAGTATGCAGGCCGACGCATCCTGAACACCGTTGACTGCTCAGACCTCAATGGTGGACAGTTTCCCAACGGTGTCGACGTCTTACTGATGTCATTCGCCGGCGGGGCCAGCGGCTACCCCGCGTGTTGGACGGACATGTACTCTGACGAGGAGATCGCGCTTCGAGTTCGTGCCGATAGGTCGAGGATTCGAAGCCGAATTGTCGAGACGGTAAAGGCGACCGACGCCCGCATCTTTGTTCCGTTTGCGGGCTACTTCACGGAGGCCCACCCGTCGGATGCGGATGTGAAGGCTCGCAACATCAAGAATTCGCCAGAGGCGGTGATTGCCTCGGTCGAGCAGGCGACGCGTGCCCGTGGTTGGCGTCCGCTTGCCGGTGCGATGCTCGACCTCTCAAGCTCCGAGGTACAGGGCGGTCCAGAGACCCCGGCGCCCCCTGCCTACCACTTTGACGAATACCTCAGGGAGTTTGAAGCGGCGATGGACTTTGAGCCACTGCAGACCACCGAGGGTTTGCTGGATTACTTCCGTTGGACGGGATTTCGTGGCGACTTGGTTCTTCACATCATCGAAACGGATGAGCGGTTTGAACGGACGATTCGAGATGTCGCTATCGATCTCTCCGGGCCTCGCGTCATCGGGGAAGAGACCCTATCGGGTAGGCGATACCTTAGGATGCGCGTTCGTGCCGATGTCTTTCGCCATGTGCTCATGAGGGGGCTTCCATGGGAAGAGCTCACCATCGGCTTCTGTGCACGGTTCCTGCGCTCGCCGGACGTGTACAACATGGACTTTTGGGCCCATGTGCAGGACAAGCTTCCCGCCATGCCTCCTTGGGCAGAGCGCATCTAGAAGACGGGGCACTTCGGCTCAGAATATGAGTGTGTAGCTCCCGATCTGGAAGGCGCTGGTGATGACGCTGAACTGGTAGCACTGGCCCTCTTCGAGGGTCGCACCACCAAGCGGGGCGCCGTTTGCAACGCTGTCGTCCACAGCGGCATCGGGGAGGGTCCCGTAAGTGACGGGGCCCGCGAATCCGGTAGGGAAGTCCGTCGTTGAGATGGCCCAGTAGGCGTCGCCGTTTGATACGACCATTCCCGGTCCGAGCGGCAGATCTGCGCCATAGGTGGTGACGTAGAGCCCCAGCGCACGCTGTTCGCCCCAGTCGATCACGACGCCGTCCTCGGTGACGCTGACGTCAACCTCCGCGGCACCTGCAGCACCCTCGACACATCCGCCGACGGAGGCCGCAGGCTCGATGGTCCAAACCACATCTTCGATGTGAAACCCAGGTCCACTCACCACGAAGGTACCCGTCGCCCAATCGATTACTCCATCGCCGTCTGTGTCTTCACCCGTACCGATGACCGATGAGGCTTGGGCCAAGGCGTTTCCTGCCTTGATCGGTATGGCCGGAATCTCGAAATCCACGCCATCGATGATGGCCTCGGTTGACCACTCGAGGCCGTCATTGAGCTGCAGACGAATCGAAGAGCCGGAAGCCGAGGGCTCGGCGCTGAAGGCGTTGACCATGGCAATCGTGACGTCAGGGTTGATGCCGTCGGCCTCGAAGTCGAACGCTGGTAGGTCTACCGTGAACGAGTATTCGCCGTCGAATGCCACCTCGGGGGCCGCCGCAGTGAAGAAGTCGACGCGGGCCTCAACAGGAAGCTTGCGCTCATCGAAGGATTCGAGTCCAGCCTCGACCACTGCGGTGTACACGGCGTCAGGAGCAAGCGGATCGTCAGGGGTAATGGTGATTCGACGGGTCTCAACGGTGACCGTTGTGGCGACGACCGCTCCACCCGCGTCGATGAGCTTGACCCGGGCGAGGTTCTCAGAGCCCGTCCAAACGGGCTGGTTGAAGATCAGCGTCACGGGCTCATCCGCCGCAATGAAGGTTCTTCCAGCTTCTGGTTCGTGGCTCAGCAGGAAGAAGTCTCGGTCCGTTAACTCCCGAAGGTACCGCACGAGTGCGGTCACGTCGTCCTCGGAGAGGTCGCTTATGCCCGACCACTGTGCCGCAGCCATCGTGGCGTCGGCGAGCGTGTGGGCGGACCCGTCCTTGAGCCATGCGCTGTGGCGGTAGGCCCCCACGAGCACGGGCGTGCTGACTCGACCCTCGGTGATGCCGTCTTCGAAGGTTTGGTTTGTGGTGGTGAGCGGCCCTGAGTGGCACCCGACACAGCCGGCCCTGCCTTCGAAGAGGGCTTTGCCGATGAGTGCATCGTCCGACAGACCTCCGTCTCGAGCGGTCAAGCCATTGGCCTTTGGCGGCGGAGCAAGCGATCGCAGAAATGCTCCCAAGTCGTCGGCCATATCGGTGGTCGGCCATCGCGCGATGATGCTGGCAAAGCCGGTGTACCCGAAGGTCTCGGTGTCGTTCACGTAGGCACCCCAACCCAGCGGTGCTGTTCCCTCCAGCCACATCATCGGGCGAGAGAGCTCCCAGGTCTCAAATGGGCCCGCTCGCCACACCTGTGTGTCACCGCGGCCGTCGTAGTGACAGCTGTTGCAGCTGAAGTTCTGTCCGTAGGACTCACCGGGTTGGATGTAGTAGAGCTGGCCCGCCGCGAGGTCGGCAGGTCGGGGGTCCGAGCCGGTCGATGTCGAAGTCATGACCTGGCCATCGACAATGCGGTGGACCTCAAGACCCAGGCTCGCGTGGACCCAAACGCCATCGTCAGAACCCAGGACTGAACGAGGGCCTCCGGGGACGGGGATACGCTGAATCTCTTGGAGAGAGCGCTTGTCAAGCTCCACAGCGAGCTCCGAGTCCTGTGCAACCACCCAAACCGACTCCCCGTTGACGGTGATGCCTTGGGGCCCAAGGACGTAGCCTGCCCCTTCGGCCGCAGGGGCAAGGACTGTGGCCTGGAGAAAGTCACCGGTCTCGGCATCATAGGCGTGCAGCTGGGCCTCGAAAGGCGGGCGCTCGAGGTCGACCAGTCCGCGCTCTGGAAAGGCCACGGTAGTGGCGACCCATACCGTCGATGTGGACGCATCGTACACGACGTCCGAGATGATGTTGCCGGCTTCCTGCACGGTCCACACCACGGCACCGGTCGATGCATCCACTGCCATGAGGTCGGTTGAGTCCCACTCGGCCGAGGCGTAGGGGTACCGGTCGGGCTGCCCTGTCCGGTGTCCGGCGACGAAGACAACCGATCCGTCGTCGGTGATGTCGAGCGCACGGGGGCCTCGCGGCGCGGGAAGACGGCCGACAACCGAGCGTTGATCGAGGTCGACGACCGCAACCGCATCCTCCGTCTCGAGTGTCACGTACGCCATCGAAGAGTCATCGTGAACGACGGCGACGGCCGGCTCGTCACCCACCCAGATTCGATCCACCATCGACATGGTGTCTGTGTCAATCAGCGAAACCGTGTCGTCCGCCGCCTGTGTCACCACGACCAGACCTGTCGATGGTGCGGAGGCGATTGATGTGGGCCAAGGGCCGACCTCAATCGTCCCCGTCAACTCGCCTGTCTCGGCATCGAGCCTTGCGACCCGCGGGGCGATGCCCTCCGCCACCCAGAGTTCATCATCCACCTGTACCATCGAGCGGTTTGGCAGATACATGAGGTTGTGAAAGGGCACCGATGCGCTCGCGATGGCGGTGACATCAATGGTGGTGCCGGTGGACGACTCTTCCAGCGTGAAGGTTCCGGGACGAAGCGAAATGAACCCGCGGCCGTCTGAGGTGATGAAGGCATCCGGGGCGTCCACCATCGACCACTTGAGCTCACTACACTCGGGGCCGTTCGAGGAGGGCAACCACAGCACGTGGCCCGTCGGCAGGCGCTGCGTCGACTGTGCGCCGAGGTCGACGGTGTCGCAATCGGCAGGTTCAGACTTGGTGGACTCGGTGACACAGCCGACGCCGGCAAGGAGGACGAGATGGAGTGCATAGGTTTTCATCTAGGGGGCTCTCATACGCGTGATGCGTGGTCCAACGACCTCCACTCAGGCCGTCATGGAATGCAGGCGAGTCGCAGGGAGTTTGATCTCCACAACAGGGGGAGGATCTCCATCTCCCCCTTGACGCCTTAACCGGTGTGAATAGATTTTGGCAAGATTTACAAACTGAGATACGAGGTATTGAACACCTTTCGGGGGTGTGGGCCAAACCTGGCCTGGAGCGCTCATTGCGACTGGGGGTCCGAGCGAATCTAGGACGGGGGGGGAAGGGCCCGCACCCCCGACTTTGTCTCTACGGCGTCGGGTGAACCGTGCGCTTGAGCGGAGCAAGGGGATAGCTCTGCTCACCCAACCGGTCGGTGATGGTGGCGTAGAGGGTGTCGCTCATCTCGGGCGTGCGGCTCAAGATCCACAGGTAGTCTCGGCTCGGCTGGCCGACGACGGCGTACTGGTACTCAGGGTCCAGCTGGATAATCCAGTAATCCCCCCAAAACGGGCCGAAAAAGCTCACCTGGAGTTCGCCAGGTCTCTGAGGGTCGGGCGTTCGAGCACGGCCTGTTGCGGACACCGCTTCACCATCGAGACCACCTTTGCGACAGCGGTTGAGGACCTTCACTGTGCCGTCGCTCTGGATGCTGTACTGAGCAGTGGTTGCTGTACAGCCAGCCTGAAAGCGGTTGGGGTAGCTGGCGATCTCGTACCATGTGCCCGAGTAGCGCTGTAAGTCCACTGAATCGACGGCCGTCAATGGAGGCAGACCAAGGCGTTTCGTTGTGCTTGGCGTACAGCCCGCTGCCCCGAACAACCCAGCTGTGATCAGCCACGAATTTATGCGCACGGAAGCCATCTTTTCTCCGAGTGACGCGGCCTTAAGCCGAGACCGATATTC
>CAZKOI010000103.1:0-619 GCA_964554315.1 uncultured Enterobacterales bacterium
AGATAGTCGAAACGGTGAAGTAGGTCGAGACCGCGAAGACGTCCCACATCAGCGGGCTCTTGAAGTTCTGCCAGAGCTGACGCTGGTTGGGGTAGGGGAAGAGCCAGTAGGCATTCCACATGCGCCCGACGTGCAGCGCGGGGAAGAGCGCGGCCGTCATAACGGCAAAGATGGTCATGGCCTCGGCGGCTCGGTAGACGCCCGTCCGCCACTTCGACCTGAACAGGAAGAGGACGGCAGAGATCAGTGTGCCGGCGTGTCCGATACCAATCCAGAATACGAAGGTGGTGATGTAGAGGCCCCAGAAGACGGGCTGGCTGTAGCCGGCGACGCCAAGGCCCCAGACCACCTGCTGAATGATGCACCATCCACCATAGGCCAAGCCGAGGACGACCAATGTAAGCCCGGCCATGTAGGCCTTACCCATGGTAAAGAGCGGCTCAAGGACGTCCTTGGTGACCTGACCATAGGTCAAGTCGGTGTCGACCTGTGCTTCCGCGTTGCTCACGTGATTGCTCATGGCTCAGTGTCCTCCGCCGTGGCCGGTCTCGGCCTTGGAGTGAGAGATTCGGGCGAGGTAGCGCACGCCAGGCTTGGTGTTGAGCTCTGCGAGCATCGG
>CAZKOI010000103.1:629-10072 GCA_964554315.1 uncultured Enterobacterales bacterium
GCGCTCATCCTGGAAGAGCTTGGAGACCGTCGAGTTGGGGTCCTTTGCGTTTCCAAAGGTGAGTGCCTCCGATGGGCAGGCTGCGACACAAGCTGGGAGCTTGACCAGGGCCTCATCCGGTGCCGCCTGGCCGACATCTCGGTAGGTGTCTTTGACGGAACGGATTCGCTGGACACAGAAGGTGCACTTCTCCATCACGCCCATCGTCCGCGTGTTCACGTCGGGGTTGAGCATCATGTGGAAGGGCTCGGGCCAGTCGAAGGAGTGGTAGTTGAACCGGCGTGCGGAGTAGGGGCAGTTGTTCGCGCAGTAGCGCGTGCCGACGCAGCGGTTGTAGATCATGGCGTTCAGGCCATCGAGGTTGTGGTAGGTCGCCAGGACGGGACAGACGCCTTCGCAGGGTGCGTGGGAGCACTGCTGACAGATGGTCATCTGGAAGCGGACATCGGGCTCTTCGCCTGATCCCTCCCAGTAGCGAGACATCCGAATCCACCCCATGTGACGGCCCCGCATGTTCTGCTCAGGTCCGACTACCGCGACGTTGTTCTCGGCGTAGCATGCCGCCTCGCAAGCTCCACATCCGTTGCATCGGTTGTTGTCGACAGCCATCGCGAAGCGGTAGGTCGGGTGCTCAGGCTCCGGATACATGTCCAACAGCCCGTTCTCCGTAATGCGCTCATCGATGGGCGGGTGGTGCAGGTGCACCAGACCGCCGGCGCCCTTACCGGTACCGATGTCCTTGGCCTTCACCACATAGGTGATCGGCCTGTGGTCTTGGTCGAGGTTGCCAATCCGGCTCGACATGGTCGCGTTCTTCCCGGCCTTGGCGATGCTCACCGATGCGCCGGTGTATTCCATTGCCTTGAGGAGGCGGACGGGGTTTGCGCCCGTCAGGTCCGCGTAGCGGCCTCCCCCCTCGTGTCCGTTGCCCATGACCACTGCAACCATGTTGTCGTGGATGCCCGGGCTCGCAAAGTAGCCGACCTCGATCGAGCCCGCCTCTGTGGTGAGGGTAATGTTGTCGCCCTTCTCGAGACCCAGCGACGCTGCTGTGGCGGGGCTGATCTCGGCCCAAGTGCCCCAGACGTTGCCGGTGACGGACTCGGGAACTTCGTGTGCCCACGGCCGGTTGGCGTGGCGACCGTCGTACAGGTACGGGTGAGGGAAGAGGGCCAGTGTTGCGCCGCTCACCGCAGCTCCGGGCTGTGGAAGTGACGCCAACTGGAAGTCCGCGCCGGTAGCGGCGACGTTCCGGAAGTGCCCGCCGGCCTTGACGGACTCGCGCCAAGCTCCGGCGAAGTCTTCGCTCTCGGCCAGGACGTTGGACTGCCACCAAGCCTGGAGGAATTCCTCGAAGCGGGTCGGTAGCGGAGCCTCCTCGGTGCCGTTGAGCCCGAGCGAAGCGGCGATACCGAGCATGGTGTCACCGACGGACTGGGTGTTCTTGAGGGGTTTCATTGCCGGCTGCTGGAGGGTGAACTGGCCCACCATGGCCTCGTTGTCGCCCCATGACTCGAGCGTTGACCCTGCGGGGAGGACGATTGCGCTATCGGTGAGGGACTCGCTCGGCTCGTTGTGAAAGCCGACGACCTGGCCCACCTTAGCGAGAGCGGCCTTACCGACATTCTCCGGGGTGGTGTAGGCGATGTCGAGATCATCCAAGAAAAGCACGCCGATGTTCTCTGCCTTGGCGAGGGTCGACGCGACCTCGGCGAAGTCACTGAGGCCAGCGGTGTTGCTGACTGCACCAAAGACGACGCTGTTTCCGATGTTCCCCGCCACCTCGTTCAAGACGAGCGTAGCGACGTTGACGGCTTCCTCGTTGAGCGTGGTCGTTGCAGCAGGCATGACCACCGAGTCGTTGTGAGCGAGGCGCTCGGCAAGCTCCTCGACGCGCTCCATGCGCACCCCCGCGGCCGCCACAAGGGCCTCGGGGTTCACACCCTCGAGGAGAGCAAGCGCCGGTCCAGCGTATTTGTTCTTGCTGGCCACAATCTTCGCCAGCGCCAGCGCAACCCCCGCCTCGGTGCCCGGGTTGGGGGAGAGGTGGAAGTCAGCGTTGACACTGGTGCCCGAGAGTCTCGGCTCAATGGCCCAGAATTGTGACACAAAGCCACACTTGCTCGGATCCCGGCTGTCGCCAAAGCCTCGCGAGTGACTGGGACTTCCCCACGTGTTGAGGAAGTCCGCTCCAAAGGAGACCAGCGTCTGAGCTTGGTCGAGGGCGTAGTGAGGAATGCCATCGATGCCAAAGACGGCCTTGGTGGCCTTTCGCAGTGCCTCAGTTCCCAGGGGCTCCCAGCGGAGGACCTTGCCGCCGATGGCGGCCATCACCTGGTCGACCACGGCTGCGGTTGCTCCGGTTCGGTGTCGGCCTAGCCAGACAATCTCTTTGCCAGAAGCCTGGGCCGCCTTGACGGCCTCGGCGGCGACTTGCAGGGCGTCGCCCCAGCTCGCCATCGCCTTACCGGCGGACATTGGACCATCGAATCGGTCAGGGCTGTATGTGGCCTGAAGGTCCGTGATTCCACGGGCGCAGATGGCCCCCTGGCTGGTGGGGTGCTCGGGATTACCCGCGATGTTGATGACCCTGCCTTCGCGGTTCTTCGCCAGGACGCCGCAGCCTTTGTCGCAGGCGGTGCACTGGGTCGCGAACCAGGTGGCGATGCCTGGAATGATCTGGTCGGGGGTGACGACGTACGGCAGCACCTTCTCGACCGGAGTCATCGGGTCGATGGTGCACGCGGATGCGGTCCCGGAAATACCCAGGACCTTCAGGAAGTCGCGGCGGTTGATATCGGCCATGGTTCCGTCCTACTTGTGACAGGTCAGGCAGTCCTTCAATTCTGCCCGCCGGAGCTCGGCGCTAGCGCCGTAGTTTTCGTCGACCTTGGGATGGTCACGGTGGCAGTCGAGGCACCACCCCATCTCCAGAGAACTCACTCGCTGAGCCACGGTCATCTCTTTATCGACGTCCCCGTGGCACTCTTGGCAGGCCACACCGCCGCGAACATGTCGCTTGTGGCTGAAGTGGACAAAGTCGGGGAGGTCGTGAACCTTCTGCCAGGGGATGGGCTCGCCGGAGTTGTAGTAGTCCACCAGCTTCTCAAGCTCAGGCCGGTCGGTCGTTGGGATGACCTTGTGGCAGTTCATGCAGGTTCCGGTCTCGGGGACGCCCGCGTGAATGCTCCGGCGTGCCTGCGCATGGCAGTACTCACACTGAATCTGCAGTTTACCTGCGTGCAGCTTGTGGGAGTAGGCGATGGGTTGCTCCAGCAGGGGAGCTCGCTCGACAGAACCGTAGGCAACCTGTCCCTCAAGCTCAGGAATCAGCGCGTAGGGCCTGAGCGGAAAGAGCGGGTCTTCCGAGGGGTCACTGCCGCTCGGACCTGCCGGAATCACATCGCGAATTTCGAAGGAAGATGATTCTTCCTGTGCGCTCTCATCGGCGTGGCTCTCACCACCGACTACCCCAAGGGTCAAGCCGGCTGCAATGAGCGCCACGAATGTGAGGGCTGCGAGTAGTTGGGATCGCATGGTGTTCGGGTCTCCGAATTATCGGCGGAAAGCTATCCCTCTGGACTGGCCTGATCAAGGCAAGGATTGACCCTGTGCGTGCGGGGGCTCGATTATCGCCGTCGGTCATCCTGCGGTATGCGGCCTTTGACCTGAAGTGTGGCCATCTCGACGCTATTCAGATGTTACCCGGTGGTTGCCGATGGCGTGAGTCCCAAACAGCGTCTCTCCGGTGATCGCGCTTGAGTTGGCATCAACCTCCACCCATACTGCATTCACCTCGAAGCCCATCGTCATCTCCCCAAGCTCAATGGGTGCAGTGTTGAGGATTTCAGCGGAGGCTGTAGACGGAGGACCGCCGTCTTCCGTGGGCGGGAACTCCACGCCAAAGCTCCGGAGGTAGTCTCCACCGTCTCCACCGTCGGTGTCGTCGAGGGCGAGGTTGAACCCAAGAAGTCCGATGAATCCATGGCCGGCCAGGTCCAGCGCTTCGGTGTGTCCAGACTGCGGGCTGTTCGGCGGGCTGTGCGCGAGCGGGGTGCTGCCCTCGAACGCCACGGGGGTGCTGCGCTCAAACCCTTCGACCGCGGTCCAGTAAAGGGTGACCTCGGTCTGCGCGTAGGGGATCGCGGCGTTCATATCTGTCCGGTCCCGAGGTCCCCAGTTGACCTCCGCCGTCACTGACCACTGCTCACCATCCGACGCGATCTCCACCCCGAAGCCCCTGCTCGTGAAGCCCAGTGCCGGGTCGTAATCCACAGCGGGGCTGTCGTCGTCGAGCAGCAGGGGCTGATCGGTGTCGAGCGCGAACCCCTGCAGCACCACCAGATCCGCAGCCTCCAGATCGAGGATGGCGCTCGCAGGACCGCTGGGCCCGACCATCAGAGTGGTCTGGCCCTCCGTGAAGGAGAGGTCTGAAGCAGCCACGTTCTGCTGATGGATTCGGTAGTTGACCTCGTCAGACCAGCTCGCCCCTGCTGCCCAGTCGCCCCCACGGATACCCGATTCGGCGACACCGTCCTCAATAGAGCGGACCGTTACTTGGCTGACCCGATGGGAAAGAAAATCCCAGTGGTGGTTCCATCCGGCCCAGATCGTTTGGGCAGGCCCAAAGTCGGACACGTCGTCCGACTTGCGCGAATCTGAACATCCAGCAGAACAAAGGGCAGCGATGAGCACGGTTCTCATGGGGTTAAGCATAGCCTGGTCCGTTCTAATCGTCGCACCCACCGCACAGCGCTTGTGTTAGGCAGCCGCATGCGGATTACGGGCGGACATCTCAGAGGACGCACCCTGACGGGCAGGGTTCCTGCGGGTGTGCGCCCGACCTCAGCGCGTGTTCGAGAAGCGTTGTTCTCGGTCATTGGCCAGGACCTGGCGGGGCTCACGCTGCTCGACGCCTTCGGTGGCAGCGGGTTGTTGTCCTTTGAGGCCCTTAGTCGCGGGGCAACCGTCACCACGGCGGAGCGAAACCGAGGTGCAGCGAAACTCATCCGGTCGAATGCACTTCACCTACGAGCGAAGATTGACCTGAGGGTTGGTGATGTTCGTGGGGTCTTGGCGAGCGGTGAGTGGGACGTGGTGCTGATGGATCCTCCGTATGGCGACGACCCCGCAGACTGGGTTGCGGAAGCAACGCCAGCGGTTCGAGACTGTCTCGTCATCGAGCATCGATCCGGCGCGCATCTGCCGTCGGAGATTGGCGGGCTGGTCCTCGAGCGTGAGAAGCGGTACGGGGACTCGTCGTTATCGGTCTATCGGCGACGGACGCGATCCGGTGGCGATGAAGTGGAGGTAGTCCCTTAGGATTTCGCCGTGATCAAAGGCGAGATCAAGCGGGAGGTCGTCGAGCGCGAATATGCGCGCTTCCTCAGCATCGTCCATGCCGACAGGCTCGCCGCTGGCTCGGGCGGTGAAAACCGTCGAGATGGTGTGCTTTCTCGGGTCTCGGCGAGGGTCGGAGTAGACGTAGAAGAGGTCTTCAAGGGTGACCTCAAGGCCGGTCTCTTCCAAGGCTTCTCGCACCGCGGCCGCCTCGCAGGTCTCTCCCTCGTCTTGGTAGCCTCCAGGAAGCGCCCAACCGTGGGGGGGATTTCTGCGCTTAATCAAGACAATTCCATCCCGGACACGGATGATGATGTCCACTGTAGGTATTGGGTTCCTGTAGGCTTGGTCCATCTGCCCTCGACGTATATGCTGAGTCGTAGATTGAATCTTAGAACGATTCCAAGCAGGATGTTTAGATGCGAGTGGTGATTGGGGCTGGAGCGGATGCAATTCGGGCGGGTGCCTGCCTGGCTCAAGCGGGCAAGTCTGTACTGGTGCTCCAGGAATGTGAACAACCCAGCGGCCTGGTGCACCCCTCGCTCCCCGAGGGCAGTGGCATGCTTCGGGTTTCCGAAGAGATGCGCCCCAGTGTCGAAGCGGTCACGGGCCCGCTCACCTCAAAGGACACCCGGCGGCGTGCGGTGGCAGTAGGGGGTTCAGTGTTGCCCTTGCCCCTGAGGATCACAGACGTTCCGCGAGTCTTCGGGCGAGAAGCCCTCCCCAGCGTTGGGCAGGACTTCATCGAAAGGCGAGTCCGAAATGCGCTTGTTCCGCTGACCGGAGAGGGGCAGGAGGAGCGGACCTACCGGCAGTGGGTTGAGCGGAGAATGGGGCATGCGGCATACCTCCACGCCTATGCCGACTACGCTGAGCGCCGCTGGGGCGCCTCGGGAGAGGGGCTCGCGGTGGGCCTGGCTCGGCTCCACCACAACCCTCATGGGGCACCCGAGCTTGTTCCGGCGGAGGGGCGCCATGAGTCAATGCACGCTGCGGCTGTGGGCCTGATTGAGGCCAACGGTGGCGAGGTCAGAGTCGGTGTGGCCGTGAAAGGCCTGAAGGTTGAAGAGGGGCGCGTCGTGGCCATCCGCGTGGGCCGTCGCAACATACCGGTGGACGGACAGGTCTGGGTCGCACGACCTCACTCGGTGGTCGCAGAGTGGCTTGGCGATGCCCTTGGCCTCGGGCCGAGAACGGACGCGGCCGCCCTAAAGACGCTTGATCGGGTCCAGGTGGCGTTCGAGGTAGAGGCCGCGCTGCCGGTCGATGAAATTCACGTTCTCGACAAGGACGCACCTGCCTTCCGAATCACGCAGGTCTTTGGCTCGGGATTCACAGCTGTGTTTCATGCCAACGTCGAACCGGGGCAGCCGGCTCCCGATCCCTCCCTGTTTCTAGCGCTGGGGGAGTCCCTGGGGCTTCGCCTCAAGGGCGAGACAGCTCGACTTGAGAGGCTCAAGGACTGGGTGCCTGTCTGGACCCCAATGATACACACCCGCCTTCGCAGGCTCGCTCTGGCGTACACAGCGCTGGGTGTGGTCATGGTAGGACGTCGCGGCAGCTTTTCACCCATCGACCTGGGCACGGAGCTGGCCGTCGCGGCCCACTACGCGAGGGCTACGGTGCCCGATCAGCGAGAGATGCTCCGTACGGTTTTTGCGCCGCCGGTCAGAGATGACGATCTCGACGCATCATTCCGCGACTTTTTGTGGCGCTAGAGATGCCTTCTTATGGGCAAGCGCGCACTGCTTTCCCCCCTCGGACCACTTCTTCGACTCGCAACGGAGGGCCCTTAGGTCGATGTCGTCTGTGAGTGCGTCGAGGCGCAGTTGGCCGACCAGCCCGCAGGAGTTTTTTCCGGAGAGGTGAATGGCCCATGTGGCCTGTCCGCCTCGCGTCTCGAGCGTTCGGACCGCCTCGGGATCGTCGGTGGGTGGGATGGTGAGAGGGTCGCCCATGCAGCTCCGAAGCACGCCCGTGATGCTCATCCATCGAGCGGGCCAATCGGGGCGCCCGTCCTCGAAGTGGATGGTGCGTTCGCGCAGAAGCAGATCCATGGTCTCGCCTGTGGTTGAGCGCCATCGCTCTGCAGCACACGGTCTACGGTCGCCGCATCGGTCGATCATTGCCTTCCCGCCCTCGAAGGGGGGAGCGTCGGGCCAAGCACTTGCGCTTGGCGTCACTCTCCCAACCAACTCCCAGTGGTGGGTTTTGGCTGCTGTCGATGATGCAGGCGCGGCGATCGTCGGCTCGCCCTGTGACGAGGTGCACGCCGCAAGCAAGACCCAGTGCATGAGCGGGGTCAGGCTTAGCCTTCGATTGACTTGAGGTTGACGCAGCTTTGGATCTCAAACGAGCCGGAGATTTGTCCTGCTGCCCCGAAATCGACCTCTAGGTCTCCGATGAGCCAATCGCCATCAAAATCAACGTTTACGGTCCCCCCCGTCGAGGTCGTGAGAACAGCATCACCGCCGTCGCTCTCGACAAACCAGGCATTCGCAGGTGGGGAAGACGCGGTGATGGGGGTCTCGCCCTCGACAACATCCGACGATCGGAACGTTATCTGTAGGGCCGCGAAGTCCTCGGTCGTCCGCAGGGCGACGCTGTCCGAGATGCCGTAGCTGGTCTGGACCCAGTCGACTTCCTGGCACCCCATGTCGGAGTTGGTGAACACGATGTGGGGCCCTCCCCAATGGGCGGCGCCATTTACGGACTCGCCGTTGACAGTTCCCTCCAGGTCGACGACCGCTTGGCTGCAGGCTGTTGAGAGTGCCGAGAGAAGAGTGACAGTGAGCAAACGCATGGTTCCTCCCGCTTCGTGCGCTGCAGCAGTGTATCACTCCACCCGAACACGGGCAGGCGAGTTACCATGAAATACGGAGGAAGCGGTGGCTGACACGCTCTTCAAGAAGGCGACTGAGGGAGACCGACGAGCAATCGCTCGGGCCATCACTCGGATCGATGATGGGTCGGATGGGGTGTTGGCTGAGGTGGCCGCGCTCCGCCCCCGTCGTGCTCACGCGCCCGGTGTTCCGTTTGTGATGGGGATCACCGGACCTCCGGGTGCGGGTAAGAGCACGTTCACCAATCGGGTGATTGAGCGCGCGCGTGGTCGAGGTGAGCGGGTCGCCGTGTTGGCGGTTGATCCGTCCAGCCCGTTTTCTGGGGGCGCCATTCTCGGCGACCGGCTCAGGATGGAGTCTCACGCGACAGATCCGGATGTCTTCATCCGCTCCTTGTCCAGCCGAGGTCATCTTGGAGGACTCTCTCGGGCGACGGGCCAGGTGGTCGACTTGCTGGATGCTGCGGGTTTCGACCGCATCATCTTGGAGACTGTGGGGGTTGGTCAGTCCGAACTATCGGTGATGGGCTTAGCTGACACAGTCCTCGTCGTGCTCACGCCGGAGAGTGGGGACGTGGTCCAGACGATGAAGGCGGGGCTCCTCGAGGTGGCCGACGTCTTCGCGGTGAACAAGGCAGACCGGCCTGGCGCTGATGGGCTTCGACGCAACCTTGAGCTAATGGTCCATTTGGGGCTGCCTGTTGACCACGGAGACAAGCACTGGACGATTCCAGTTCACACCTGCTGTGCTCTCGACGACAGCGGTGTGGATGATGTCGTCGAGTCATGCCAAGCCCACCTGGCGTGGATTGGGGGAGATGGAAGAGAGGTGTGGCGTGTACGTCGCGAAGAGGGGCGAATGCGAGCGTTCCTGGATGTGGTGGCCTCTGACGCTCGGCGTCGTGCCGAGGTAGAAGTCACCCAAGATGGGCGAGCTGCGGATATTCGCTCAGGTGCGGTCAGTCCGTACACCGCCGCCGCAACATGGGGGGAGGCGCGTTGAGTTGGCCTCCACTTGCTGTACAGGGAGGTGAAGGCACGGTCACGCTTCAGCGTGATCGGTCGCTCGCCCGTCTTGTTCTCTGCAACCCCAGAGCGCGGAATGCGATGAGCCTGAAGATGATGGCTGAGCTCAGTGCCGCAGTGGATTCGCTTGAGAAAGACCCACCGGTAGCGGTGCTCATGCATGGCCAGGCTCCGGGGGGGCTCTGTGCCGGTGGGGATCTCCGCGACGTCCGTGCTCACTTGCTAGCACCCGGTG
>CAZKOI010000104.1:0-10015 GCA_964554315.1 uncultured Enterobacterales bacterium
GAGGGCAGAGCCACCACACAAGACGATTCCTTGCTCGGTGATGTCAGCGGCGAGGTCGGGAGGGCTCTCCTTGAGTGCCTCTCGAAGGCACTCGACCACCTTGTCGAGGAGAGGTCGAAGGGCTTCAGATATGTCATCCCCGGTGACTTCAATCTCTCGCGGTATGCCAGTATCGAGGTCGCGCCCGGTGACCTGTGCACGCCGGGTGTGCACGCGTTCAACGGCCGCACCTACCTGGAGCTTGGTCTCCTCAGAGGTCCGGCGGCCCACCAACACGTTGTGCTTGGTCTTGATCCATTCTTTGATGGCCGTGTCGAAGTGATTGCCTCCAACCTGGCTTGAGCGTGTAACGACCACACCGCCGAGGCTGATGAGGCCGACCTCTGTGGTCCCACCACCGACATCGATGACCATGTTGCCCAAGGGTCGGTCGATGGGCATCTGTGCACCGATGGCCGCCGCAATCGGCTTACCAACAAGGAAGACATCCTTCGCACCCAGAGACCTTGCCGCATCCTGAATCGCTCGACGCTCCACGTCTTGCAGCCGCTGAGGTACACAGATCACGATCCGCGGTTTCACAAACGGCCGTGCGCCTAGGGCTCGTTCAACGCAGCGGCGTAGGAGGGCCTCCACGAGACCGAAGTCGATAATGACACCATCTTGAATCGGGTGAAGAGCCTCGATGTTCTCGGGCGTTCGGCCGATCATCTGGTGGGCGTCGATTCCGATTGCGACCACTCGCTGAGCGCCGCCCATGGTTTCCACGGCGACGACAGAAGGCTCGTCTACCACGATGCCGCGTCCCCGGACCACCACGATGGTGTTGGAGGTTCCAAGATCGATGGCGAGGTCGGGAGAGCCCAGAGGCAGCATCAGTGAGTCCGCTAGTCCGCTAGTCCGCTAGTCCGCTAGTCCGCAAAGGTCTTGACGTTCGTTACCTTCTCGAATGGCTTGTCCATTGTGCGGGCGACGTGCTCAGCTCGGCCATCGAGTGGGGAGTCATCAGACGCTTGAACGACGTAGCGCTTACCGTCGACGCCCACCGCGACAATCTCATACATGGCTGTCTCGCCGCCGAGCACATACTCGACCCGAGTGACATCGTTGAACGCGACGCGTGTGGCCTCCGTCTTCGCGGCAGACTTACGGGTGATGATGATGGTCTGGGTCTCCTCCTCGACGACAACCCGCTCCGCCGCGACCTGTGTATGCAGGTACCAGAAGACGCCCATTCCCACCATCGCCATGGCGGCGAAGAGCACGAGCAGCCCCATCATCCCGCCCTTGTCCTGGGCAGGCTCTTCATTGAAGTCGTGAAAGCACGACTTGCAGCGTGCCGCAACAACCGGAACTTCCTCTCCGCAGCTTGGGCAACTCTTGTTGGCCATACGTGACTCCGTTTATGGGGGAAGCATAGCGGGTTCGAGGCCTTTCGTCCCGAGTCAACCCTCTTGCGCCACCAAATGGCGCGCCAGAGGGGCCAATAGCATGGGCAGGTACATTGGGATTTGTGACTTTGGTCGAGTCTTCCGGTAGGTCTTGTAGATCTTCTTTCCGCTCTTCAACAGAGCCTGAAGTTGCTTCTCACGAGGCACCGCCATGTCGACGCCGTTGAGCGTGGCTATGGCGCGGAACTCGGTGTCGCTCAGCGCGTTGAGGTCATCCAGATCATAGGGGGAGAACGGCAGCCCCTCTCGTTGGGCAAGGTCCGCGAGACTCTGGACGACGGCGTCCAGTAGGCCACTGAGGTCAATCTGCTCTGGAACCGGGACGTCGAGGTCCACAGCGAGGTCGACCAGCTCGTCCTCCGGGGCATTCGCGAACATCGAAAGCTCATTTGGGGTCAGAAGGGTGCTCACAGTTCTCTCTTAGCGGCTCTGGGCCGTGTGATGACTTAAAGGGTGGCACAGGAGGCCGTGTGTTTCGTATCCCTGTGGCGCTTTTACTGATACTCCTGACGAGCCCAGTTCGCATTCTTGTAACGCTTCAGTCTTGGCTGATCCGTCGACGCCACACCGTAATTCTCTGGACTCTGGGAGGTGCTCGAAAGCGAATGGACACCAAGGCATTTAGACGAGCCTTGGAAGCGCTTCGGCGGCTGGGGCGAGATCAAAGGGTGCAATCGCTTCGCATCGATGTGCGCTCGGTCGATCTCGGACTGTCTCAGCTACATACGCTCCAGGCGGCGATCGGCGAGGTGCGCAGGAGCGGGACATTTGTTGAGGTCTATCTGAGCTCGTCCACCGATGCAGGGCTCCTCCTCAGCACGGCGGCGTCTTCCGTGGTGATGAGTCCAGGGGCGGAGCTCATCCTGACGGGCCATGCCCGCCCAGTACGCTTCTATGGCAAGGCGCTCGCCGCGATGGGGGTCACGGTCGACCTTGAGAGCGCTGGGGCGTACAAGAGCTTTGGCGAGGTCTATACACGCCCGCTGCCCACACCCCAGAATCGTGAGGCCACAGACGCGCTCCTCGGTGACCTCCATCGCCAGTGGCTTGAGACCGTTGCCGCGGGTAGGTCGACCCCGGTGGAGCGCCTCCAAGACGCCTTGGCCTCATCTCCTCTGTCCGCGAACGAGGCCAAGGAGCTGGGGTTAATCGATCGGGTTGGCTACGAGCGTGCCTGCTGGGATGCGTGGGAAGAACGATTCGGCCGGACCCCAGTTGTCGTTGGCTTCGAGCGCTATGCGCGTGTGATGCGATGGCTTGAATTGATGCCTCGGCTGAGGCGAAGGCGAAAGAACGTCACAGTGCTGCACCTCGAGGGACCGGTCGTCGAGCGGCGAGGCCAGATGCCCCGAGGAGGGCCGATGATTACCTCGGACGATGTGGTGCCTGTGCTCGATGATCTCATCAAGGATGACCGGGTCGACGGCGTTGTTTTGTCCATCAACAGTCCGGGGGGAAGTGCGCTCGCCAGTGATCTCATCGCAGAGCGTGTTCGAGCGCTGAATGCTGTCAAGCCGGTGGTGGCCTCAATGGGCAACATCGCGGCGAGTGGTGGGTACTACATTGCGGCACCAACGCGAGAGATCTGGGCTCATCCCGCCACCGTTACCGGCTCGATTGGAGTGGTAGGGGGTAAGGTTGTACTGGGCCCTGCGCTGGCTAGGCTAGGCATCCAGACGACATGGATGGGGCCGGGCAGTGACCCTGGCATGATGTCGCCGGACGCCCCGTTTAGCCCGAGTCAGCGCGGTCGGTTTCGGGCCAGTCTTACTCGGGTCTACTCTCGCTTCATCGATGTGGTCGCTCAGGGGCGTGGCCTCACACCAGATGAGGTTGAACCCGTGGCCCAGGGCCGTGTCTGGACGGGGCAGCAGGCGCTCGAACATCGGCTGGTTGACCGGATGGGCAGCCTCGAGGGAGCGGTCGCTAGGGTCGCTGAATTGGCTTCTGGGCGTCCAGACGCTGTCAGGGTCCGCTCATACTGGTTCAACCCTCCTCGACTTGGCGCGCTCACTCAGGCTCTCAGTGCCCGCAGCACCACCTCCCGAGGGCTGGTCAATTGGGTGCTTGGGGCCGATGACCTCGCGTTGGAGATGGTCTACTCCGGCCCGCTTGAGCCCCTAGCGCTGTCGGTGGATGCAGTAGGCTGGTCGCCGTAGACGAGCCGGTAGGTCTGCAAGAAGCCCAAGACCCGCCGGACATACTTTCGGGTCTCGGTGTACCCGATAAACTCAGCCCAGAGGTCAACCCGTTTTGGATCCCCCCACATCGGAGAGCCCCCCGGCTCAGGTTGCCATCGAGTCAGCCAACGTCCCACAGCCTCGGCTCCACCATTGTACCCGGCGATCACCAGAGGCAGAGGGTCTTCCATACCGGCTTCGCTGAATTGCTCTGCAAGACGGGTCAATTCTGTTGTCCCCAAGGAGGCGTTGTACCGAGCACCGTAGAGAAGGTCAGGGTGGTAGGGCGAGTCGGGGAATACCAATGGGTGGAGCTGTTCGGCAAGTGAAGGCATCAACTGCATTAGACCGCGTGCTCCCGCGGGGGAGGTCACCGCAGGGTCGAGTGCGCTCTCTGCATTCATAATGGCGAACGGGAGGTGTGCAGGAAGGCCCGCCGCTTGGGCTTGTGCGGAGACAGTGCTCCCGCTCGGCTTAGGCCAGCATGCTTCTGCCATCGCGACCGTGCGCCTATCCTGAGGCTGTCCGCACCACCGCTTCACCATCTTTCGTGCGGTCCGATAAGCGCCTGCTTCGACGAGGGTGCCAGCGAGTTGGGTGCGAGAGGCCAGGTCGAGGGCTTGTGATTGAGCGGCCAGTCGCATCAGGTGCTCTCGGGCCCATGCCTCGAGGCCGGCCGCCGCGAGTCCTTGGCCAAGCGTCCAGTGGGAGCCTTCGAGCGGCGTGGACGCCCCAACGGGTGCTTGGACGGCGGGAGTGGCGACTCGGCGGCCCAGTTCGGCAGTTGCGAAGTAGGCGTAGCTCGACATGGGCCAGATCTGGCGAACCCGATCAAGCCCTGCGGAGGTTGAGGTGGGATCAGGGCTCGTCATCGCAGCCCAATAGGCGGCACCGGGGCGTAGCCCGGACGACGGCCAGCTATTCTCGAGTGTGGCGAACGCTCGATTCGCGGCGCTCGTCTTGCCGATTCGGACCAGTGCAAGCGCCTTAAACCAAAGTGCGGAGTCAGCATGCTTGCCGCTGGGGTAGCGATCCAGGTACCGGTCAAGCTGCCGTATGGCGTCGTTAAAGTGGCCTTGGTCCCACGAGATGTACCCAATCTTGAAGTGCGCTGTCTCGGAGCTTGGGGAGTCAAGGCCAGCGAGGTTCTCGTACGCTTTGATGGATCCTTCGGCGTCGCCAGACCGGATTCGGGCCAGAGCCAGGAGCACGTGCTGGTCGTCGTCCAGGGAGGGAAGAGCCTCGATGAGCATCGCCGCCCGGCTGTAGTCCTTGGACCTGAACACCGCTTCGGCATGGGCCTCGGCCTTCCGAAGAGGGTGTTGTTCCGGCAGACGCTCTCTCAATTCAAGCGAGGCCTCGGTCTCATAGAGGCGATCCAAGGTCTGAATGCGTGTCTCAATCAGATCTTGTCCGGCTTCCGTCTCAGGGTCGATGGGGTAGCCCATCTCTGCCAAGCGGCTCGCGGCTTGTTCAGAACGGGCGCAGGTGGGGTTGTGAGTCCAGAGGCGCTGGAGGACCTTTCGCGTTCCTTGCGGGTCAGCCATGGCAGCCTTCGCTTGGGCGAGTAGCCATCGGACTTCTCCAGGGTCAACTCCCATGGGTGCCGGGCGGGCGCCTTGCTTCGCGAGGCTCGGTCTAAGCAGGCGTGTAAGGACCACATTGGCGCCGCTGAAGTCCTCAATTTGAAGGAGGGCCCGAGCGAGTTCGAGCTCGGTCACATCGCGAAGAGGAGAAAGGAGATGAGGATCATCGAGCGCGGCCTGGAGCTGCTCGACAGCGTCAGGGGCTCTAAGCAACTTGAGTGATGCCGCGCCCTGTAGAGCGAGCTGGTAGCCTGTCCACACAGACGGCAGGGGTGTAGAGAGAAGCTCGTCGGCCGCGTCTGGCTGGTCTTGTAGGAGCGCCAAGTGGGCTGCGGCGAGCCGATTCCCGGGCTCCATTGCGCCTGCGACCTGTAGAAGAACAGAGAAGAGAAGCATCAAAACCCCGTATCGAAGCGAAGATAGATACCATCCGGCGAACCAAGGGGTACACCCGGTCCACGAACCGCGAATCCATATCCAAGGCGCATGGTCAACGACATTCCGTAGCCGATGATGGCGGAGCCTCGAATCTCAAGCCCCGACCCCACTAGCGTCTGGCTCAAGATGGGCTCTTGTTGCTCTTCATCACCATTGGGTAGCTCGTTGAAGGCGTTTCCAGCGTCTACGAAGGCGGCCAGGGAGAAATAACGGGCGAAGAAGGGGATGGTGCCGACGCCGCGGTCAATCCACCACAGCGGCATTCGGTACTCCGCGCTGCCGAGGTAGTACCAGTCGCCGTAGACGGTTGCAGGAAAGAAGCCTCTGAGGGGTCTGTATTCCTCCGGCAGCGTGTAAATTCCGCCTACGCCAAAGTTCCCTCCGAGACGGTAAGAGCCGAAGCGCGTCCGATCACCCACGCTACCTCCACCGGACAGACTCAGCGAGACCACATGGTCGTCAAACCAAGGAACAGGGGTAAAGCGCCGATACTTGCCCCCAAACTGAAACTGAGAGAAGGGCTGGCGCTGGTCGAGCTCGTCCAGGCGGTAGCTACCGAGGTGCTTGGAGGTGACCTTACCGCTCAGGCCGTAGTAAGAGCCCCTCTCGACAGAAACAGCGCGACCGTACGCTGTTCCCCGGCCCTTGCCCCAGCCCCCACCAATGGACGACAGAAATCCACGCAGGGGAATCGCCTGCCGGTAGACGGGTGCGCCCTGGGCATCAATGTCGCTCAGCGGCTGGAGGGGACCTCTGTGCGTGCCCTCCCAGCGAAGGTAGGTGACGCCCTGGTCGCTCATAGGGAGCGCCATGTTGAGGTAGCCCACCGTTCGCTTGTCGAAGTAGGTGTCTGGGGTCTCGCTAATCGACCGAGTCCAGCTACCGCCTCGGCTTGGTGGCGTAGACTCAACGAAAATCTTCCCGTACGGAACCGTGTAGCTGTAGGCTCCGGCGGTGAAGACGGGGAGGAGCTTGTTGTAGGCCACCGAGAGGCCCCAGCCCACGTAGTGGTTGTCGTTTTGGTACGACAGGTAACCGCCGTAGAACCACCGCATGAGCGTGTCCCAGCTGGAGGTGCTCACCATCGCCATCAAAGTGTCGCCGTAAAGCAGCGTGGCACCGGGAAGCAGGTATCGAGGGGGGAAGAGCGTGCCAGACGGTCGGTAGCGGCGCACAGGATAGGTGAACGGGAAGTCTTCTTCAGTGTCTTCGTCCGCTTCAGATTCGACCTCGGCGTGCTCAACGTCGGCGGCCGTCTCGGGTGCATCAAGCCAAGGGTTTCGAAACACCGGTAGCTGGTCAAATCCCTGAAACGGCGCGCCGTAGCCCTGGAGGGCAGGAAGCGCTTCGATAGGAAGATCTCTGGCCAGGCCTCCCGGCTGCTTGGTTCGGCGCCTCTTTGTTGAGGGCGATGCCTGCTCCGCTTTCTCGGGTGGTGGGGCCGCCTCACGAGAGAGGTCCTGGGTGTCGGCCAGCGGGCCCGTATAAACGAGCGGAGTGGCCAGCTGCCCTTGCCGTCGCCAGTGGTTCAGCCCGAGCGCGATCTCGACAATGTCCGGGCCGTTGTTGGAGAAGGACTCGAAGGCCAGACGGGTGCCGTCGGGGTGGGGTGCGGGGTGAAAGGCGCCACCGACTACATTGGTCACTTGGTAGACCGCCTCGGTTTCGAGCTCCGTTGCGTAGATGTTGAACACACCGCTGCGGTCCGATGCCCAGTACAGCCATCGACCGTCAGCAGACCACGTGGGGTCCATGTCGTGGGCTGTGTCCGCGGTGACTCTGCGGTAGGGCTGTCCCGCCGCATCGTAAATCCAGATGTCTCGCACGCCGTCCTGCCAGATGCTGAGAGCGATGTGGCTTCCGCTCGGGGAGAACTCGGGGTTGGCGACCTGCGCATGACGATCGAACCGCGCCATCACATCGAGGCGCTTGTCCACGGTGAGTCGGCTGAGCTGGTTCTCTTGGGTCTTGTTCTTGACCACCACCAACGACTTTCCGTCCGGCGAGAGGGTTGGCTGCCGCACGCGAAGCCCGCGGGTGACCAGCTCAGATGTACCCTTTCCTACCTTGTGGAAGTAGACGTCATCATAGAGATTGAATCGGTCGACGGTGTGCGTAGCGGAGTAGAAGAAGGCCCGGCTATCCGAACGCCAGGTGAAGTCCTGTGCGAAGGCTCCCTTCACCGCCCGCTTGGTCTCGCCCTTCGAGCGAATCCATATGGCAGGGCCATCGACCGGGTGGGCGCACGAGAAGACCAGTTGCTCGCCATCAGGGGCCCACGTGGGGCCCATACAGGACGCCTCACCATCGCTAACGAGGTTCGTAGCGGTCTCGCCGAGGGTGCGAATAGCCTCGACTTGGGAGGCGTATTTCGCCTCTGTGTAGGCGCGCCATTCTCTATAGAGGGTGACCAAGCGCTTCCCAAAGACGCGCTTGCTGGGGAGCCAATAGGGAATCCCGCCACCGTAGGCGTGCAGCCACTTCGTCCAGACATCATGGCCTACGGAGTCCGCAATGTACTGCTGAAAGTCTTGGCCAAACAGGTATCTCAAGTTGCCCGAGGGGGGATCAACCTGAAACCCATCCATGTTGCCCAGGGGCGGGAACTGCTCCTCGATGACCGCCATCCGCTTGACCATGTCGGCCATGGTCGAGCGACCCCGGCCTCCGTTGGTGTGACGCGTCTCTTGGAGGGTGGCGAGGCCCTCAATCATCCAGCCCGGTGACACGCGATGCACATTGACCACGCGACCCAGCGCGAGTCGCAGGAGCTTGGGCAGGCCCTCGATGGTGTCCAGGTGCAGGGTGTGAGTGAACTCGTGGGTGAGGATGGCATCGTTCCAATCTTCGTACCTCGAGAGCACGGAGTTCTCGGTAGGCGTGGTCACGAAGATCACGATGGTATTGACCGGAATCGGCGTAGCGTACCCGTTTGCCAGGTCGGTGGGGTCGATGAGGACGAGCTCGGTCGGTCGCTTGGGGACGGACTGAAGCTCGGCGGTCATCTTGTCGTAGACCGCCTCGGCTATGGCCGCGACTTCTTCAGCGAGCGCCGCCTCCCCTTGGTGAAAGGTGATGTTGAAGTGCGGGGTCTCGAGCGTCCTCCACTCCAAGCGAGGATCGAACGACGCCGCGTGAGCACGGCCGAACCAAGTCAGGGCCAACAGCAGGCATGGGATGAGCCTGTGAAGCATTAGAACCAGTAGTGTACGCCGGCGCCCATGGCGGCGGTAGTCTCCAGCCCCGGAGAGCCGCCGGTGTCGAGGTTGAGGCCCCACTCGACCGTAAAGCCGAGGTTGTCGAGTCCGAACAGAAAGAAGTCGGCACCCATGGATGGCTGGATCCGGACGGTGTTGGACTCTGACTGAGTGAGAATCCCGAGTCCACCGGCCGCGAAGAGCGTCATGTTGTCCTCTGCTACGAAGCCGTAGAGCAGCCGTCCACCCGAGAACACATACCGAGTGTCCGATACCTCGGTGGCCGTATCGAGCCCGAAGTTCCCCTCAAGCTGAACGTTGACCGCATGCGAGGCTGTGGGCAGGGCATAGCGTACGCTGAGCGCGGACACGTGTCCGAACTGCTGATTGAATCCGGCCCCAAAACGACCTCTTAGGTCCTTGGCGTCGGCAGATTGCGTGAGAAGCGTCGAGGTGGCGAGGAGAGGCAGCAGTCGTGTCATCGGGGTTCCAGCGGGGAGAGACTTTTTCACTGTAACCGGTGGATGGGCCTCGTGGGGGTGCGGCGTCGCCTGTGGGTCATGCCCAGCACGGCGACTAACAAGGCCATCGGGGCGGCCCCTCCAGACGCGGCTGAAGCGCAGGCGATGCCCGCCACCTTCTCGTCATCATCGGTCCACGGATCACCACCGGCGGAGCTCGGGCGGGCCTGCTCGTCAATCCACATCAGAGGCTCATCGCAGTCTGCCCCAAACAGATAGCTGCCGTCCTCAGGAAAGCTGGCTTGCTCACCGTCGAGGCTCGAAGAGAAGTAGTACTCGTGACATGCTGGGCCAGGGTCGAGGGGGAGCACCAAGGTGTAGACACCGCTGGCGTCCGATCCGTAGGTTAGCTCCATCTCCGTTGGCTCACCGTCGAGGATGACCTCCATCGCATCGAGAGAGGGGCCCTGGTAGTCCACAAAGAACTCGACCTCGTCGGTGGGCTTTTCAGGGCTGTGGTTTCCCATCGCCATACGGCTGCCGGTCTCGACGAGGCCTGCCGCAAAGTCCTGGGTGTAGTAGGTCGCAACCACGCCGGTGCCGAGCTCGTTGTAGTCTCCATTCATGATGTTCGCGCGGTGGCCGGGGGAGCACATCCAGCCGAACAGAACCGCTGCTACCGCATCCGGGTAGCCCGCGGCG
>CAZKOI010000105.1:0-9989 GCA_964554315.1 uncultured Enterobacterales bacterium
TCCGTGAGGGTGGCCGGACCGTTGGTGCGGGCGTCGTCTCCGAGATCGTCGAGTAAATCCTTTCCCTTCGCCGTGTGTCCGGCAGGGCACACGGTGCACTTCAACCAGGAGCCACCATGGCCAGTGCACCAAACATCCGCATTCGCCTGAAGGCCTTTGACCACAAGCTGCTCGATCGCTCCGCTAAGGAGATTGTCGAGACGGCCAAGCGCACCGGTGTCGAGGTTCGGGGTCCTTTCCCGCTGCCCACCACTGTCAGCCGCTGGACCGTTCTGCGCGGACCTCACGTCGACAAGAAGTCGCGTGAGCAGTTCGAGCGTCGCACCCACCACCGTCTTCTCGACATCCTGGAGCCCAGTCAAGAGACCGTCGATGCCCTTCTTAAGCTCGACCTCTCTGCTGGTGTCCACGTCGAGATCAAGATGGCGTAGGAGGATCAGATGCCCAAGGTAGATGTCTACAACACCGATAAGAAGAAAGTCGGAGAGATCGATCTCTCTGACGCGATCTTCGGAACCGAAGTCAAGGAACACCTCTTCTACGCCGCTGTTCGTTACCAAATGGCAGCGCGTCGTGCGGGAACCCACCAAGTCAAGGGACGTACACAGGTCTCTGGTGGTGGTAAGAAGCCGTACCGTCAGAAGGGAACCGGTCGCGCCCGTCAGGGTACGCGTCGTGCGGTCCAGTTCCGTGGCGGCGGCGTGGTTCACGGACCTGTGACTAGGTCTCACGCCCACGGCATGCCGAAGAAGGTCCGTAAGGCCGCGCTCAAGAGCGCGCTGAGCCGACGTGCGGAGGAGAACGCCGTGACAGTCTTCGAGGCTTTCGAGCTCGCGGAGATCAAGACCAAGGCGTTCAAGGATGTGATGAACAAGTTTGAATTCGAGGATCTTCTCCTTGTGCTGTCTGAGCGCGATGAGAAAGTCATGAAGTCCGCTCGCAACATTTCGGGTGTGAAGGTGCTTCCCGTTGAGGGCCTCAACGTCTATGACATCCTCGACCACAAGAATCTAGCGTTGACCAGCTCCGCAGTAGATGCGGTGGTCGCGCGGTTGGGAGCGTGAGTCATGGCTGAACTTCATGACGTGCTGATTCGCCCCATCCTCACCGAGAAGACCACTCAGCTCGAGAGTGCTGAGAATGTCTACACCTTCGAGGTGGGCGAGGGCGCCAACAAGCACCAAATCAAGGCAGCAATCGAATCGGTCTTCGGCGTCACTGTCGAGGATGTTCGAACCGCGGTTGTTCGCGGCAAGAACAAGCGGTTTGGTCGTTACTACGGGAAGCGTTCGAACTGGAAGAAGGCCTACGTCAAGCTTTCAGACGGCGACTCCCTCAACTTTTACGAAGCGCAGTAGGGGAGCTGAACAATGGGAACCAAGAAGTTCAATCCCACGACTCCATCTCGGCGGTTTATGTCGACGAGTGACTTCTCTGAGGTCACCACCGATCGCCCCGAGAAGTCGCTGGTTAAGGCGAGTAAGCGAAGCGGCGGTCGCAACAACCGCGGCCGCATCACCGCTCGTCACCGTGGTGGCGGACACAAGAAGCGGTATCGCGTCGTTGACTTTCGGCGTGACAAGGCAGGTGTTCCTGGCCGTGTCGCGTCGGTCGAGTACGACCCGAACCGCAGTGCTCGCATCGCACTGATTCACTACGCCGATGGTGAGAAGCGGTACATCCTCTGGCCTCTCGGCCTTGAGGTTGGCGCGACTGTCGTTGCCAGCGATGAGGCTGAGATTCAGCCCGGCAACGCGATGCGCCTCACCGCAATCCCTCTCGGTACGTGGGTTCACAACATCGAGATGCAGATTGGCAAGGGTGGTCAGCTTTGCCGCTCCGCTGGGTCATACGCCCAGATGATGGCGAAGGAGGGCGAGCGCGTACTGCTTCGCCTGCCGTCCGGCGAGCTCCGCCAGGTGCACAAGAACTGCGTCGCGACGATCGGACAGGTCGGAAACCTCGAGCACGAGAACCAAACGATCGGTAAGGCCGGTCGGTCTCGCTGGCTGGGACGCCGTCCTCACGTTCGTGGTACCGCAATGAACCCAATCGATCACCCCCACGGTGGTGGTGAGGGTCGGTCCAAGGGTCGTCACCCAGTGACGCCATGGGGCAAGCCCACCAAGGGCTTCAAGACCCGCGCCAAGAAGAAGCCGTCCAACCAATTCATCGTGAAGCGTCGGCGCTAGGAGTAAACAATGGCACGTTCAGTTAAGAAAGGGCCCTTTGTGGACCAGCACCTTCTCGCTAAGGCCTCGGCCGCTCGCGACGCTGGTGGCTCCGCTGTCATCAAGACTTGGAGTCGTCGTTCGATGATCATTCCGGACTTCCTCGGGTTGACCTTTGCTGTCCACAACGGACGGAAGTTCATTCCGGTGTACGTCACGGAGAACATGATCGGACATAAGTTTGGCGAGTTTGCGGCCACCCGGCACTTCCGGGGCCACGCTGCCGACAAGAAGAGCAAGGTTCGCTAGGGGGATATGAATATGGAAGCCCAAGCAAAACTTCGTTTGGCCCGTGTGTCGGCTCGCAAGGCTCGCCTTGTTGCTGATTTGATTCGTGGTCGTGATGTTGGGGAAGCTCTCGAGATTCTCCAGTTCACCCGGAAGAAGACTGCACCGCTGTTGAAGAAGTTGGTCGAGTCTGCTGTCGCGAACGCTGAGTATAAGGCGAAGAACGACGGCGGTAAGGTCGACATCGATAGCCTTGTCGTCACACAGGTTTTTGTGGATGAGGGTCCTACCCTCCGCCGTTTCCGTCCCCGTGCACGAGGCATGGCGACCAAGATTCTCAAGCGCACCAGCCACATCACTGTGGTAGTGGGCGAGGCCTAAGGAGACACCATGGGTCAGAAAGTCAATCCAATTGGTTTCCGGGTCGGTATCGTCCGGGATTGGGAGAGCACCTGGTACGCCGACAAGGACTACCAGCGCTTCCTGCACGAAGATCTCAAGATTCGGAAGTTCCTGAAGGCGAAGCTCTTCCATGCCGGCATCAGCAAGGTACGGATCGAGCGAGCAGCCTCGAAGGCCAAGGTCTTCGTCCACGCTGCCAAGCCGGGCATCATCATCGGAAAGCGTGCCAGCGGCCTCGAGGCCCTCAAGGATGATCTCAAGAAGATTGTCGACACTGAGGTCTTCGTGAACGTGATCGAGGTCCGCAAGGTTGAGACTGATGCACAGCTGGTCGCCGAGAACATCGCCGCACAGCTGGTCAAGCGGGTCAGCTTCCGCCGTGCGATGAAGAAGGCTGTCACCCAGGCTCAGCGCGCGGGCGCGAAGGGCGTGAAGGTGATGTGCGCGGGCCGTCTTGGCGGTGCCGAGATGTCTCGTCGCGAGTGGTACCGTGAGGGGCGGGTTCCGCTTCACACGCTCCGTGCTGACGTCGATTACGGCTTTGCTGAGGCAAAGACCACCTACGGCATCATCGGGGTGAAGGTCTGGATTTTCAAGGGCGAAATTATGCCTGGAGAGGAGGACAACGCCATCGCGTAAGCGGGCGTGTCCGGTCCGCTCTCGGGCGGGTTTCAACACACTTTTTATTTTTGGAGAATTCCAATGCTGAGTCCAAAGCGAGTACGTTGGCGGAAGGTTCAAAAGGGCCGGATGCGGGGCAAGGCCTATCGCGGCAGTGAGGTCAGTTTCGGTGACTTCGGTCTCCAGGCGCAGGAGTGCGGCTGGCTGACTGCACGTCAGATTGAGGCCGGTCGTATTGCCATGACCCGTCACGTGAAGCGGGGTGGTAAGGTCTGGATTCGGGTCTTCCCGGATAAGCCCATCACTAAGCGCCCCGCCGAAACCCGGATGGGTAAAGGTAAGGGTAGCCCCGAGATGTGGGTTGCACCCATCAAGCCTGGTCGCATTATCTACGAGCTTGAGGGTGTCCCCCTCGAGGTCGCCCAGGAGGCCATGCGCCTCGCGGGCCACAAGATGCCGGTGAAGACAAAGTTTGTCGTCCGGCGTGAGGTGCTCTAATGTCCGTTGCAGATCTAAAAGAACTTGATGATAAGGCCTTGGTCCACCGGGAGCTGCAGCTCGAGCGCGAGTTGATGGATGCCCGGTTCAGGAACAAGACCGGTCAGCTCGAAGACACCTCTAAGCTCGCCAAGATCCGGAAGGGAATTGCACGGGCTCGGACGATCCAGCGTGAGCGGGAGATCGAGCAATCGCTCAACCCGAACACCCTCCGTGATATGCATCGTTCAACCTTCGTTCCAAGCGCCATCGGCGGTGGTTCGGACGGGGGTGCCGGCGGTTTCCTCAAGGGGATCGTTGACAAGGTCACACCGAACGAATAGTAACCGGCCGCTTCGGGGCGATTGTCCCGAGGCTGCCTGCCCATAACGGGTGACACGCGTGAGCGTGTCTGGCGTGAGCAACGCCAGTGGTAGGGTCCTGCATCCCGCGGGAGACCTCCGCTGAAATGCGAAATCCCACCGAATTCTCGGTGGGGGACTTGCTTTGCTTACACCTTTTTCTCTGGAGAAGGGAACATGGCTGCTACCGCAACCAACACAGAAAGCACCAACACCGGCCGTCGTCGCCTGACGGGGACCGTGGTGTCGAACAAGATGGAAAAGAGCGCAACTGTCCTGGTGGAGCGTCTGGTCAAGCACCCTCGCTACCACAAGTACATCAAGCGCAGGAAGACGTACATGGTGCACGATGAGACAAACTCGGCACAGCCCGGGGATGTCGTCGTGATCGAGGAAAGTCGCCCGATTTCTCGCCGGAAGCGGTGGGTCATCGTCGGTGACGAAGCCTGAGGAACGGTCTCGTCGAGAGATCTAAAAGGAGAACGACATGATTCAGACCGAGAGTGTACTGGACGTCGCAGATAACTCGGGCGCCAAGAAGGTCCTCTGCATCAAGGTTTTGGGTGGCTCCAAGCGAAAGTTTGCGACCGTCGGTGACGTGATCGTGGTTTCCGTGAAGGAGGCAATCCCAAACGCCAAGGTGAAGAAGGGATCGGTGATGAAGGCCGTCATCGTCCGGACAGCGAAGGAGCTGCGCCGGCAAGACGGATCTTACATCCGCTTCGACACGAACTCTGCTGTGCTCATCAACAATGAAGGCGAGCCGATCGGCACGCGTATCTTCGGTCCTGTGGCTCGGGAGCTCCGCGCCAAGAACTACATGAAGATCGTGTCCTTGGCGCCGGAAGTCCTGTAGGGAGCCCATGATGGCCAAGTTCAAGATTCAAACAGACGACACGGTGATCGTCACGACCGGCAAGCACAAGGGTGAGACCGGTCGCGTGGTCAGCGTGGACACCGAGAGTGGACGCGTCCTAATCGAGCAGGTCAACCTGGTGACCCGCCAAGTCAAGCCACAGGGTGGACGCCCAGGTGGTTCGGTCGAGAAGGAAGCCTCGATTCACATTTCTAACGTGTCCCTTTTCGACGCTAAAGAAGGCCGCAAGGTGAAGGCAGCCTGGAGCGTCGTTGACGGGAAGAAGGTCCGGGTCGATCGAAAGACCGGCGCGGCCATCGCTAAGGCGTAGGGGGCCTGCAATGCAACAGCGTTTGAAGACCCAGTACTCAGAGACGGTACTCCCTGCACTGCAGAAGGAGTTCAACTACGGAAACGTCATGGAGGTGCCCAAGCTTGAGAAGATCGTGGTGAACACGTGCCTCAAGGAAGCCATCACCAACATGAAAGTGCTTGATGCAGCTGCCGAAGAGATCGGTCTGATCACTGGGCAGAGGCCGATCATCACGCGGGCTCGAAACTCCATCGCGAACTTTAAGCTTCGTGAGGGGATGCCACTGGGTGCCAAGGTGACCTTGCGCTCGGCGAAGATGTGGGAGTTCTTGGACCGCCTCATCAGCATCGCGACTCCGCGAATCCGCGACTTTCGCGGCTTGAACCCGAACGGCTTTGATGGTCGTGGGAACTACTCGATGGGCTTGACCGAGCAGATCGTGTTTCCCGAGATCCAATATGACAAGGTTCAACGAATCACCGGCATGAACATCACGTTCGTGACCACCGCCAAGACCGACGAAGAGGGGCATGCGCTGTTGAAGGCGCTCGGAATGCCCTTTGCCGATAAAAAGTAGGAGATCGAAGTGGCCAAAAAGTCCATGATCGCCAAGTCCAAGCGCAAGCCCAAGTTCTCAGTTCGGGAGAAGAACCGGTGCCCACTGTGTGGTCGTCCCCGTGCCTTCCTTCGCGACTTCGACATGTGTCGTGTGTGCTTCCGAAATCTCGCCCTCGCAGGTGAGCTTCCGGGCGTAACCAAGGCCTCTTGGTAGCCCAAACCCTCTTTTTCTTTCTCCGATAGGAGAGTCAAATGACTGACCCAATTGCAGATCTGCTGACCCGCATTCGCAACGCGATGCATGCGCGCCACGGCAGCGTCGTCATTCCTCGGTCGAACATCAAGCTCGAGATCGTAAAGATCCTCAAGAGCGAGGGGTTCATCGAGGGTTACGTCGAGGTCGAAGCTGGCCCACAGGGTGCCATCAAGGTCTTTCCCAAGTACGACGCTAACTTTAACGGTGTCATCCGCGGACTGGAGCGCGTGAGCAAGCCTTCACGTCGAGTCTATGTCGGACGCGATGACATTCCACAGGTTCGTAACGGCCTCGGCGTTGCCATCCTCACGACCCCGGGTGGCGTGCTGACCGATCGTCAGGCTCGCGACAAGGGCGTGGGCGGCGAAGTCCTTTGCTACGTGTGGTAGGGAGCGAAAATGTCTCGTATTGGAAACAAGCCTGTTGCCGTTCCTGGCGGAGTGACCATCAACACTGACGATGGCCAGCTCACCGTGAAGGGCCCGAAAGGACAGCTCAGCCAGAAGATTGCGGAGGGCATCTCCTTCAAGGTCGATGGCGATCAAGCTATCGTTGAGCGTGCAAATGACTCCAAGCCTTATCGTGCCAACCACGGCCTGATGCGCGCGCTGCTCAACAACATGGTCACAGGGGTGACCAATGGATTTGAGCGCAAGCTGGAGATCACGGGTGTCGGCTACAAGGCCTCAACCCAAGGAAACAAAGCTGTCTTCAACCTCGGATACAGCCACCCCATCGAGTTCCCTTTTCCTGAAGGGGTCACGATTGCAGTAGAAAAGAACACCAGCGTCACCGTCAGTGGAATCGACAAGGAGAAGGTTGGCCAAGCTGCCGCTGAAATCCGTGGATTCCGTCCACCCGACTCCTACAAGGGCAAGGGTGTGCGGTACGAGGGTGAGTACGTCCGCCTCAAGGCCGGTAAGTCCGCCAAGTAGGCGAAGGAGTTTATCATGGCCAAGACCAATCCAAGCGCCAAGGCGCGGCTCCGCCGGAAGATGCACATTCGTAAGACTGTGCGAGGCTCAACCGAGCGACCACGTCTTTCGGTGTACCGTTCGGCAAACCACATCTACGCCCAGGTGATTGACGATGACAACGGCACGACGCTAGCGTCGGCTTCGACCGTGTCCAAGGACTTCGATCACAAGGGCCACAAGGGCAACAAGGAAGCGGCTGCGAAGGTGGGAACCTTGGTCGCTCAGCGTGCTCTAAAGGCCGGCGTCGAGACGGTCACCTTTGATCGTAATGGATTCCTGTACCACGGCCGTGTTCAGGCCCTCGCCGATGCCGCTCGCGAAGCCGGCCTCAAGTTCTAGGAGATTGACCGTGAATAACAAGCGTCAAAATCGTCGTGAGGACAAAGACGACGGGCTCATCGAGAAGACCATTGACATCAACCGTGTCGCGAAGGTCGTCAAGGGTGGTCGTCGGTTTAACTTCACCGCGCTGGTCGTCGTCGGCGATGGAAACGGCCGGGTGGGGCTGGGTTACGGTAAGGCAGCGGAGGTCCCCGAGGCGATCCGCAAGGCCGGCGAGCGAGCTCGTCGGAGCATGGTCGACGTCCCCGTCCTCGATGGAACAGTGCCACACTTTGTTAAGGGTCGCTTCGGCGCCTCCAAGATTGTGCTTCGGCCGGCTTCTCCCGGTACGGGTGTCATCGCTGGGGCCAAGGTTGGCGCCATCCTCGACGCTGCTGGGTACTCAAACGTGCTCACCAAGGTCGTGGGAAGCAACAACGCGAACAATGTCGTCAAGGCTGTGATGGATGCGCTCGCTCGACTCGAGTCACCGGAGATGTATGCCGCACGCCTGGGTCGCAAGGCCGATGAGTTCATGGACGGCTACACCGTGGGTGCCCAGGTCTGGGGCACTGGCCAATCCAGCGCCGCGAACGCTTAGGGAGGATGACATGCAGAAGCTTAAGGTCACCCTGAAGAAGAGCCTCATCGGCAGCACTCAGGCTCAGCGGGCCACCGCAGCTGGCCTGGGTCTCAAGCGGCCGAATCAAGAACGAATTCTGGACAACACTCCGGCGATTCGGGGAATGGTCAAGAAGGTCATTCACCTCGTCGATGTCCAAGAGATGGACGCATAGGTAAGGAGCCAGTCATGGCGAACGAACTGAGTAATTTGAAGCCCGCTCCAGGCTCGACCAAGACCCGCAAGCGCGTGGGTCGTGGAGAGGGATCCGGAAAGGGCAAGACGGCAGGACGTGGTACCAAGGGCCAGGGCGCTCGGAACACGATTCACCCTCGCTTTGAGGGCGGCCAGATGCCGCTTCAACGACGTCTCCCGAAGCGTGGATTCAACAACATCTTCGCGAAGCAGTACACCGAGGTGGGTCTGGACAAGATCGCCGCGAAGTTCAGCAAGGGTGACACGGTTGATGCCGCTGCGCTGAAGGCGGCCGGTGTCATCGCGAAGATTGAGAAGAACGGCATCAAGGTCCTCGGCAACGGTGACATCGACAAGGCCCTCACCATCAAGGCGGCCAAGTTCACCAAGTCAGCGGCAGAGAAGATTTCAGCTGCTGGCGGTACTGCAGAGGTCATCTAAGTGTTTGAAGCCATCGCCAACGTGCTGAAGATCGCCGACCTCCGCGCGAGGATCTTCTTCACCCTGGCGATGCTCGGCATTTATAGGCTGGGCATCTTCATCCCGGCACCGGGCGTTGACCGGGTGGCCTTGGGCGATTTCTTCGCGAACAACCAAGGCACACTGCTTGGACTGTATGACATGTTCTCAGGCGGTGCTCTTGAGCAGTTCAGTGTGTTCGTGCTCGGCATCATGCCCTACATCTCGGCCTCTATCATCATGCAGCTCATGCAGGTGGTGATGCCTCAGATTGAGCGGCTGTCCAAGGAAGGGCAGGCGGGTCGCAAGAAGATCACCCAGTACACTCGCTACCTCACGATTGGTATTGCCATCATCCAGAGCATGGGCATTGGCATCTCGCTTGAGCAGATGAAGACGATCGGCGGTACGGACATCGTCATCGATCCCGGCTGGGGCTTCCGCTTCATGACGGTGATCACAATGACGGCGGGAGCCTGTTTCGTCATGTGGCTTGGTGAGCAGATCACGGACCGCGGTATCGGTAACGGTGCGTCTCTGATCATCACCTGCGGCATCATTGCGGCGCTTCCCTCGGGAGCCATGAACACCTTTCAGAAGGTGAGCATCGGTGAGATTACGCTGTTGGGTGTGGTCTTGCTCCTTGGGTTCATGGTCGCGGTGGTCATGGCCATTGTGTTTGTTGAGCGCGGTCAGCGACAGGTCCCGATTCAGTACGCCAAGCGCGTTGTCGGACGTCGCGTATACGGAGGTCAGCAGACTCATCTTCCGCTGAAGGTCAACGTGGCGGGCGTCATCCCGCCGATTTTTGCCTCATCGGTGATGATGTTTCCGGCCACGATCGGCACCTTCTATGCTCATCCGCTGTTTGACGCCCTAGGCGCCGCATTCATGCCGGGAACCTGGACGTACAACCTGCTCTATATCGGGATGATTATCTTCTTCGCCTATTTCTATACGGCGGTGACCTTCAACCCGGTGGACGTGGCAGACAATCTCCGTCGTCAAGGCGGCTATGTTCCCGGACTCCGACCCGGACGGCAGACGGCAGAGTACCTCGATCGGGTTCTGACGCGACTTACGCTGGGCGGTTCGTTGTATCTCTCGGCGG
>CAZKOI010000106.1:0-9965 GCA_964554315.1 uncultured Enterobacterales bacterium
CGCAGGTCCCTGTTGCTGGCCTCAGTCCCGACCTCCGACCACAGCTGAGTCAGCTCCTTTACGCGGGTTCGGACGGGGAATCCGTACAACTTGTGAAGGTTTAGGCGGTCGAGGCATGCACAGACCTGGGTCTCTCCAGCGAGGTGGAGCATCACAGAGAGCATCAGGCTGATCCGACGCCCTGTCCCGGTCATGCTGTCGCGACGCTCAGCGGCACGATCGAGCGCTGGGCCTACCGCGTCGCGAGGAAGTCCAGCGAACTCTGGAAGAACCTTGTCGATCACGCCGAAATCGCCAAGAAGCGTCCATCCGATGGAGGGGGTGGGCGCACGAAGGAGCATCTTCTCAAGCTCTCCCCAGATGCGCTCGGGAGGGAGCGCCCACAGAGACGCCTCTCGGCAGAGTTGAGCGAGGTGGGTATCCACAGCAAACCCAAAGCGTGCCGCAAATTGCACCACACGAACCGCTCGTAGGGGATCCTCAACGAAGGTCTTTGCGTCGACCGCTCGAAGGCGTCCTCGCTCGATGTCTCGGCCGCCTCCGAACGGATCGGCGATCTCGCCCGTGAGCGGGTCGAGTGCGATGGCATTAATGGTCAAGTCTCGACGACGCGCGGCCGACTCAATGCCCATGTAGGGATTACCGAGGACGACGATGTCCTTGTGTCGCTCTCCGCTCTGGCTGTCGTGACGAGGAATAGAGACGTCGCAAGATACGCCATCACCATCGATCTTGAAGACACCGAAGCTTCGGCCCACCTCATTGACGGTGCCCAGCCCTCGGAGAAGCTCCTGCAGCCGAGGGGCCTCCACACGGTGGACCTCGATGTCAAAGTCCTTGGTCTCCAGGCCCATGAGGTGGTCCCTCACCACACCGCCAACCAGCCAAGCTTGACCATCAGCGGCAGCCACTGCACGGCAGATGTCTTCAACGATGGGGGGGATTTGCAGCAAGCCTTGCTCCGATGTCCTGTCTTCCGTATGGTCGTAGTTCACGTTAGCGCAGTGCTCGGCTGCCGGCACCTGAGCGAGGTTTGATGTTCTTCTGGATGACTCTCACGCTAGCGACGTGGGCCAGACCAACGCCCATCACGGTGGCTCCCGGAGCCCATGCGCTTGTCTTCGACCTCTCGGCCGCAAATCGAGGCGCGGCTCGAGGGCTGGTGCGGTCAGATCGGGTGGGTCTGTCGGACCTGACGGGCCTGATGGCAAGCCACCCGCACCGTGCTGTGGTGATTCACTTCTTTCGAACCTCCGAGGGCGGAAGAGGGTTGCCGGCGCTTGAGTCCATCCGCCGTCGGTATCGCGACGAGCGGGTTGCGGTGCTGGCAATTGCCACGGATCAGCCGAGCTTAGCCTCCCTCAAGGACTGGACCTCAGATAAAGACGTTCGGTTTCCAGTCCTCCACGATGCCCATCGAATCGTCGCCTCGCGGTACGCTATCTCGGCCTACCCGCTCACACTGATCGTTGATGCCGACGGGCGCCTCTTTGCTGTGGGCCAGCCGAAGGCGAGCGAGCTGGAGGCGGAGGTGGCGTCGGAGCTAGAGGGGCTCCTTCGAGGCCGCTGAATCAGGGGATCTCGGCCATGACGACCGTGATGTTGTCCCGGCCTCCGCCATGGTGTGCCGCACGGATCATCTCCCGGCAAACCACGCGCGGGTCTTGGTAGTGGTTCAGGATGGCTTCGATGTCCTCGTCCTCGATCTCGCCCCAGAGTCCATCGGAGCACAGCAAGAGTCGGTCGCCTTGCTCGAGCTCGACGGAAAAGATGTCGATCTCGACGTTTCGCTCGGTGCCGACAGTCCTCAGGAGAATGTTCGAGTGCGGATGATTTCGTGCCTCCTCAGGCGAGATGCGGTTTTGCTCAACCATTCTGGCGACCAGGCTGTGGTCTCGGGTGATCTGGTGTAGAACGGCGTCGCGCATGAGGTATCCGCGCGAGTCGCCGACGTTGGCCACCAGGGCGAGCTCGCCCCTGTAGACCAGGGCGGCCACGAGCGTAGTGCCCATGTCGTTGCCCATGTGCTCGGAGTGAGCCTTGATGCCATTGTTCGCGGCCTGAAAGGCTTCATCCAGGATGTTCTCAAGCGTCTCAGGCGTGACCTGAGCAACGCGTCCGAAGCGCTCTGCGGCCTCGCGACAGAGGGTGTCTACCGCCATCTGGCTTGCAACCTCGCCCGCCTCATGTCCGCCCATGCCGTCGGCGGCAACGTACAGTTGAACCTCGGGGGAAAGCTGACACCACCCCCAGTTGTCTTCATTGAGTACGCGCAGGAGGCCGACATCGGTCATCGCGGCGGCATTCGGCGTGAAGGTGTTGCCAATGGGCGTGTTGCTCGCGCCGACGAGCGCCTGTCCGAACGCCATCGGTGTCTCAAATTCGCCCTCCGCAGCAGCAGTGAGCACGCTGAGTATAGGGACGTCGTGTATGGCTGAGAATCGCCTCAGAGCACGAGCCAAGCTCTCGATGCCTCCTAGGCATTGTTCCGAAGGGACGGGCCCCGGGTGGACCTTTAGGACCTCCAGATCAAAGAACTTGTAGTCGCCCGTGCCGGTCATCAGAAAGTTTGCGAGAGTAAGGGGGGCAATCTCGACGCCACGCGTCTGGAGAAAAGCCAGCAGCCCCACGCCGCGCAGTGCGAGCTTGACCATTTGGTCACGGCTGAGCGGTGCACCCTCGTCGACCATCAGAGTCTCGTTGTTCCAGTGACTCACGGTGCACAAGACACTGTCCATCTCAAAGGTATCGACGATGGGCACCAACCCCGGATGGGTGAGACCGAGATCGTGTAGAGCCTTGAAGGGCTCGAAGAGCTCATCGTCCCACCTTGCGCTCACAATGAAGCGCCGAGTCGAAAGGGTGGCTCCGCATCGAACGCACTGATCGCTATGACGGGGTGTGTCAGAGGTGCTGCACTCCCAGCAGTGACGATGGGCCTGATCGGAGCGGCTATCGTTCGCGAGGTAGAACATTCTGCCCTCACCGAGGCGAACCAAGCCCTCGATGGAGAAGTGCGTGCCCAAGCGCGTGCCTGGCTGGAAGGGCTGGGGCCTATGTTTGGACAGAGCCAACGGCTACCTCGCAAAAACTACTGCGCTAATGTAATGCTGTTTTGCCTTCTGTGGAGTATTCGGCATAAGGTCCGTGGCATGAAGCACCTGCCATTCACGATCGATGCGACCCAGGGCGCGGCGCGCGCGGCGGTTTTAGAGACACCGCACGGCGCGGTGAAGACGCCTGTCTTTATGCCCGTCGGCACACAGGGCGCCATTCGGAGCCTCTCTCCGCTCCACCTGGAAAGTACAGGCTCTCAGATAATTCTTGCCAACACCTACCACCTCTCTCAGAGGCCAGGGGAGCACCTCGTTCAAAAGCACGGCGGCTTACACAAGATGATGGATGTGCCGCTGCCCATCTTGACGGATTCGGGCGGCTTCCAGGTCTTCTCGCTCAAGAAGACCCAGGTGAATGAAGAAGGCGTGACCTTCGCCTACGAGGTCGATGGGCGCAAGACGTTTCTGTCACCGGAGACCTCCATGGAGATCCAGCAGAAGCTCGGTGCAGACATCGCGATGAACTTTGATGAGTGCTTGGCGTTTGGTGTCGATAAGGTTGCTGCGACCGCAAGCGTTGACCGAACGGCACGGTGGGCGGAGCGGTGCAAGCGTGCGCACACACGAAAGGACCAGGCGCTGTTTGGCATCATCCAAGGTGGTTTTTGGCCCGATCTTAGGCGGCGTTCAGCAAAGCAGATCACGGAGATCGGCTTTGATGGCTACGCGCTGGGTGGATTGAGCGTTGGAGAGGGGCATCAGAAGATGTGTGAGGTCCTCGACTACGCGGTCGATCCGATGCCCGTTGAGTCCCCTCGATACTTGATGGGGGTGGGAAGACCGCTCGATCTCGTCGAAGGCGTCGCGCGTGGAATCGACATGTTTGACTGCGTCATCGCCACTCGACACAGTCGATCGGGGATGTACTACACCGACAAGGGCCGGATACGGATGACGGACAAGCGCTACCGGAACGACATGTATCCGCCGGATACTTCCTGCAATTGCTATACCTGCACCCGCTTCACGAGAGCCTACATTCACCATTTGTTCCGGGTGGGAGAAATCCTTGCCGCATCGTTGACCACCATCCACAACCTGACCTGGTACGCGTCATTCATGGCGCGCATGCGCGACGCGATTCTTGAGGGCCGTTTTGAGGCCTTTCGGTCGTGGGTCCACGAAATCTATCCGGACAAAGGTGAGTCCGACCTCCACGTGGGCAGCGAACAGGTTGGTTCACCTAAAAGACGTCGCCGATGATGACCCAAACGAGCGCCAACATGACTGCAGCGCCGATCATTCCGAGTACTGCGGCCATCAGTAGACCGGTCAGGACGGACTGCTGAAGAGGTATCGGGCCCGTGAAGCCGGTCAATTCATCACCGGTGACCTCTCGGGGTTCGGTGACATCGGGAGATGCGATCTCCGCGGTGCGCTCTCGGCTGCTGAGCGGGTTGTGGAGGGGCCGACCCGAAAGGCCCTCGAGAGGCACTATAGGATCGAGCGGTTCTTCATTGATCGCGGCTCTGAAGTCGAGATCGACGGTCTGAGGGTCGTCGCAGGCCTGGTCCAGTGCGGCGGTCAGCTCCGAGAAAAGGTGCTGTCGAGTCTCTGCGTGGTGATAGGAAAGCCCGACGGATTCGGTTGAGTCGTCGGTGAGGTCGGACTCATCGGTGTGGTGATCCCAGCGATCGAGAATGCCGTGGCCATGAGCATCCGCACCGACCTCGAACTGGATCTCATCCATCCAACCCTCTTGTTCAAGCTCAAGGGTCAGCGAAGCTACACCGGTGGTCGGTGGCTCCGATGGCAGTCTCAACGCATCCAGGATGGCGGTATCCTCGGAAGCCCGCTGATCTAGAACTCTGGCTATCGACGACGCGCTGGATAGAGCCTGACTGGGCAGAGGCGCCCCTCCCAGCTGTTCGAGCAGGGTCACGAGAGCGGCCAAGTCCTCTTCGATAGACCCCGGTATGCGGCCGGCTCCAATGAATGTGCACCTTCCCAACCCCGAGACCAAGACGGTTGAGGTCGCGATAGAGCCGTGGACAAGACCGGCGGAATGTAGATCGGCAAGGTCATGAGTCAGTCGGCTGCCGAGGAAGTGCGCGGTCTCTGGGGCTAACGGAAGGGACAGGTCCACCAATCGAAAACTGCTTGGTCGTTCTTCAATCCAGCACAGGCCCATGTCGCTTCGCCCGCGGCCAAGCACCTGAGGAATACTAGGGTGACGAATGTCGTCCACTTGAGGAGGCTCTCCCAGCCAAACGGTCACGGGTGTGCCGCGGGTCGTTGTGGCGAAGAAGACCACTGCACCATCGGGGAGGTGAATGGTTTGGGTCACGGTGAGTTTCTCGTGGGGCATCGCTGTCGAAGTATCGGCACCTGTCCTAAGTTTGGACAGTGCAGACCGTGTGGTTGCGCGACGGCGTTGTGTCAATTTGGGGCGACGTCGGGTGGTAAGCTCTCACCGAGTGGGGTTGGCACGAATGCTGCAAAGGGTTCGCCATACCGAAGCACAAGGGGCGCGTCATGGCACAGTTGATGTTTTTCCGAGGTGAGGAGATGCTCTTCGAGTATCGCCTCGCAGCAGGTCGAATGAGTATCGGTCGGGCGGATAGCTGTGATGTTGCGCTTCCCGGCGAGGCCATCAGTCGAACCCACTGCTTCGTGAGCATGAGCGATGGTGAAGTGGAGGTCATCGACCGCTCTCGTCACGGCATCACCGTGGATGGTCGAGCTGTTCGACGCGCTCCTCTGAAGGACGGATCAGAGCTGGGTATTGGTGGCTTTAGGGTTGTGTTGCGCACAGGGACGAGCACGCCCCTGGCGACGTCGGAGGTGATCTCGGATCGCGTCCACGAGCGAGTAATGGACGCCGATAACGGCGCTGTAATCGTCGAGCGAACGGTCCTTCGGGTCGAGTCTGGTCCCGATGAAGGTTCTCGAAAAGTGCTCAAGAAGAGCCGAGTCAGTGTTGGGCGGGGTCAGTCGGATGTCCGCTTTTCGGATCCCTCGATTACCGAGGAGCACTGCTTTCTTCGCGTCTCTCTGGGGCGCGTCATGGTGGAGCCGGGTCGAGGCGCTGTCTACATCGATGGTGCGCGAGTGCGCTCCATTACACCTCTGTATGCCGACGAGACGCTCAGGCTGGGTTCAAATGTGCTCCGAATCGAGCGGTCATTGGATGAGGAGGTCCCCTTCGCCAAGACCTTCGGCGCAATGGTCGGTGAGAGCCACTGCATGCTTTCTGCGTTTGGGGTCCTAAGGCGCATGGCAGCGCATCACTACCCCGTCCTGATCATGGGAGAGTCGGGCACCGGCAAGGAGCTTGCGGCGAGGGGTATCCACGACCACAGCGTTCGTAGCGGCGCGGGCTTCGTGGCGGTGAACTGTGGAGCGATCCAGGGCGAACTCTTTGAGAGCGAGCTGTTTGGACACGAGCAGGGGGCCTTCACAGATGCCAAGGGACGAAAGGACGGTGCGTTTCACGCGGCCGATGGTGGGACTCTATTTCTAGATGAGATCGGTGAATTGCCCCTCAATGCTCAGGTGAAGTTGCTGCGATGCTTGGAGAGCGGCGAAGTTCGTCGCGTGGGGAGTAACGAGGTGGAGTACCCCGACGTCCGAGTGCTTGCCGCCACTAACCGGGACCTCAGTCGTGAGGTTCGAGAAGGAAGGTTTCGAGAAGACTTGTTCTTTCGGCTGAACGTACTGAGCGTCGAGCTCCCGCCTCTTCGGGCCCGAAGGGGAGATCTGGAAATCTTGGGTCGCATCATCACCCAAGGACTCCACCCTGAGGCCCACATCACTGAGGATGCCCTCAAGTTGTTGCAGAGCCACAAGTGGCCAGGAAATGTACGTGAGTTGCGAAATGTCCTGACGCGCGCCTACGTGATGGGCGGCGCACGAATTGGGCCAAGGGAGCTCGTCTTTCACGCGCTTGAAGGAGGGGAGGGCGCCGCCTCTCCTCTTCCTGACAAGGGCACCCTGAAGGATGCCGAGAGAGACTTCATTCAAGCCACGCTCGATCGACATGGAGGCAATCGATCTGCGGCTGCACGAGAGCTAGGCGTGGCTCGGAGCACCCTGCACTACAAGATGAGCAAGCTGAGGATTTCGTGACGCTCTGGATGTCGGTAATGCTGGCGGCCTGCTCTAAGGGCAGTCAAGCCCCTTCAACGGATGATGAAGGAGGTTGGTATGCGACGGATCTCCACGTTCACAGCGCCCTCGGATCGAATGATGCCGGTTCGGATTCTACGATCAGCGCAATCGGCGACATGGCCGTAGAGCGCGGTATCTCACTCGTGGTGATTACCGACCACAGTAATTCTGCAGGCTCAATGGCCTGTCCGACGGGTGACGTAGAGGATTGTCCTAATCAAGGACCGGAGTTTCCTGCGTTGTCTGCGGATGGGGTCGGTCCAGAATCTTTGATTCAGGTCGGAGTCGAGGCGTCTCCTGTTGTCGCACTGTCGGGAGGACTGGCGTCACGAGGCCACATTGGGTGTCTTCCTCGACGTTCAGATGCGTTCGTCGGCGTGGAGGATGCGATCGTGGACAGGCCCTTGGGTGAGGTTTCAGGGGGGGCTGCGGTCAGCTGGTGTAAGACCAGAGGAGGGCTGGCGGTGGTGAATCACCCCTTCTCCCCAGCGCGGTGGCTCGCCTATGACTGGACCTCAATGGCCTACGATGCCCTCGAAGTCTTCAATGGTGGGGGGCGGTTCGATCAGTGGGACTGGTCTGCCGTGATGGCGTGGGCGTGTGATGTATCGGAGGGCCGGCCGGTGACGCCCGTCGGAGGTAGCGATACCCACAGAATCGACTCACCGACACCGCCCGAGGGGCCTCTTGATCAGGCGCTTGGGTTTCCGACCACATGGGTTTGGTCCGAGTCGTCATCACCGGATGACCTCCTGGCTGCTCTCGCAGCAGGGCACACCCTGGTGGCCGATCCGGAGACCAGCCTCGCGGTAAAGGCGTGGTCGGGACGGGCTGTTGCGCGCCCAGGTGAGACGCTTCGGGTTGGTGGAGGCGACCTGTCGCTGGAGGTGGGTGTGCGGGTGGCCTCCGAGGGCCTGGTCCTCGAGGTGGTTGACCTGTTCTCAGGTGCCTGCGTAGAGGACACTCGGACTCCCGATCAGGTCGACGTGCGGGTGGAGCCCGAGACCCTTCTTTCCGTCAGCCTTACGCCTGCTGAGCTGCACCAGGAGCGTCTCACCATTGATTCTGGGAGCGTTGAGCGCCTCGTGGTCTGGGTGAGGCCCGAGGCGACCGAGGGGCTCGGTCACCTCGGTGTCGCCCTGTCCGCACCCATCACGGTGGTCGTGGATTAGTGGGCTAACGGTCCGTTGTCGTGAGGCGGAAGTCTCCGGACTCGTAGCCATGGACCCCGATGTGCAGCATTCCGGCTTCATGAGCGTCAAAGTCTATGCGCTCTCGTCCGGACGGTGTGTAGCCTCGAGCGTCATAGGCGCGGATCGTCGGAGGGTCCGCGAACCGGACATACAGGTCTATGTCTTTCTCGGCGTCCGTCTCGATCTTGATCTGATCACCCGCCTCGACCTCAAGGACATAGAGTGCCATTTCTTGGAAGTCCACCGTTCCAGCCTCGTCAAGGTGGGTGCGGCCAGCGGCCTCCGCCTCTTCAGTAGCAGCCACATCTTCAGGGGCCTCGAACTCTATGGACAGGTCGACCTCTGCCGCGCTGTATCCGTAGACGGAGACGTAGATCTGGCCGGGCCCGGCGACGGCACACTCCTCGTTGGAGTGCGGTGTATAGGGCCGACAGGTGTACGTGGAAGAGGTAGGCTGGCTTCCCGTATGCACGTACAGGTCAGCGTCTTGGGCCCCGGACATGACCGCCGTGAGCGTTCCTTCAACAGCAAAAGGCCCGAGGTGTCGCCACTCTCCCTTCGCGAGGGTGATGGACTCCTCAAGACGTGAGGCGCTTGAACCGTCCTCAATCTCGGGCGTCTCTTCGGTGAGTGACTGCTCGAGGAGATCCTTGACGAGGTCCCAGTTCAGCGAACCGGCGGCGGGGGCCGGCCAGTTGGAGCGCTCGGTCGGGAGCCAGAGAAAGTCTGGGTGGTTCTTCTTCGATGAACCGATCCACTCGCCGCCGATAATTTCCCCATCTGCGTCCACCTCAAGCACGTACTGATAGCGGTCGGTGCGGGTAAAGTTGTCGATGCGATCGGCGAGGTTACCGTCCGTCGTGATGTCCGACTCCGTCAGGTAGTCGACCTCCAGCTTCACGTGGAAGAAGCTCTCCGCCTCATCGTTGAAGAGGTAATCGGAAGCAGAAGAGCCGGTGTTGCCCTCGGCGTCGACGATCGCGACCACAACCTCGTAGTCGGCGTCGCTGTAGGCTTGTACGGAGACGAAGACCTCGGTTTGACCCTCCTCGATGGTCATGGTGCAGGTCTCGTTTGAGTGGGGCTTGTAGGGTCGGCATGCGTACTCGGTCTCGGAGGGCTGTGATCCCACCTGAACGTAGAGATCGGCATCACCATTTGAGCCACTCATGGTGACGGACACTTCGGCGCCAGGCTCAACCGCAAAGGGGCCTTCATGGTGCCACATGTCCGCTTCGAGCTCGCCGCTAAACCTCGTCGTTCCTCCGATGCTGCTCGCCGCGGGCTCGTCTTGCTCCACTCCCACCAGCTCGGCCGCCCGCTGTGCGGATACAGGCTCCATCTGGGTGATGCGGTAGCCCCGAAGCGGCTGGTTCCATACCTCAACATCCATGGTTCGGTCTTCGACGAAGGACTGACCCTTGATGCCAAGGTAGTTGGTCAAGAGCACATGATAGGTGCCGGGGTTGGTGTCGCGGCACTCCTCATCCTCTCCCGTGGGTCGGTCGTACTCGTCGTACTCGATCTCGTCCTCGGAGTCGTCTTC
>CAZKOI010000107.1:0-9949 GCA_964554315.1 uncultured Enterobacterales bacterium
AAAAAAGGGTAGACAACTTCAATTCTGTGTGTACAAACATGTACATTTGCAGCGTGGGCAGGCGCGCTGTCGATCGAACAGCGGTGCAGAGGAGGTCGTTCATCGGGCCAAAAAAAAAGGACCGAAGCGGTCCTCTGGAGGGTCCTGAGTCCCTCCTGGCTGGCGCACCCGATGCGCTAGTTTTTTCGGCGGGAGACGGCAGCGAGCGGCATCAAGAAGAGGACCAGCGCGCGTGAGCCAAAGCACGCATCGCCATCCACTCCATCACAGTTCTCGTCGATGCCATTTCCTTTGCTGTCGGGAGCTGCGGGATTCACGTCGGGATTTTGGTCGTTGCAGTCGCCAGCGGGGCTCTTCTGGATCTCGTTTCCGGGGTCGGGTCGGGTGCACCTACCGGCGTGCTCATCGGAGACATACCCGTCTCCATCGGCATCCCAATCGTCATCCTTCTGGCAGTCGGAGTCGATCCCATCGTAGGGAGCATCGGGTGCACCCGGGTAGATGGAGGGGTCGCGGTCGTTGCAGTCCACCTCATCCGGCCAGGTGTCGCCATCCTCATCCACGCCATGGTCGAGGACAAGGTTGCCAGTGTCCCAACCAATCTCGGCGAGGGCGAGGGAAGGGACCAATAGGAAGCAGGCGAGACTAAGCCGTGTGATTTGTGGGACCATAGGGGGGATTGTAGCCAAAGGGAGAGGCCTTGGTGGCAGAACCGGCATCGACGACGAGCGCCTCGATGGGGCGAACCAAGCGGCTGGCAATCCTCGGCCTGCTCTACCTCGTCCAGGGATTGCCGTTTGGTTTTCAGGTCAGCGCGCTGCCTATCTTTCTCCGTGAGCAGGGGGTGAGCCTTGCGGTCATTGGCTACTCCACAGCACTCGCTGCACCGTGGGCGCTCAAGATTCTATGGGCGCCGCTCGTCGAGCACTTTGGAGGAGGGAGAGGGCAGCGTGTGCGATGGATTTTGCCCCTGCAGATCCTGATGGCCGCAGGATTTCTATGTGCGGCTCTGCTCGACCTTCCCGAACAGCTTGGCCTCTTGATGGTGGTCTTACTTGGTCTCAATGCGCTTGCTGCGACTCAAGACATCGCTGTGGATGGCCTGGCTGTAGACCTTCTTCCGCCCCAGGACCTGGGGGTTGGCAACGCCGCCCAGGTCGTTGGCTACAAGGTCGGGATGTTGGTGGCAGGAGGTGTGCTCGTCTGGGCCAGTGGTCTGATTGGATGGTCAGGATCATTTGTAGCGATGGCCGTCTTGGTGCTGGTCGTCGCGATGATGGTCTCGCGGCTCGAGGAGCGAGGCTGCGGAGCCCCTCTGGTCGGTGAGCGTGAGGAGACCCTTCGGGACATCCTTCGAACGCTGAGGGTTGTAGCGGTAGGCCGCGGACTGGGTCTCGCGCTGGCGGTGGTGGGGACCTATAAGATGGGGGAGTCCATCATTGACGTCATGTACAAGCCGTTTCTGATGGACAGGGGCTTTAGTGCGTCGACCCTTGGTCTCTGGCTGGGAACCTACGGCATGGGGGCATCGGTGCTGGGCTCTGTCATGGGCGGGCTCATCGCGTCTCGGTTGCCGCTGCTTCGAATGCTCTTCGTTGTCGGCGCTCTGCGGCTGATTCCCGAGGTGGGTCAGCTTGCTCTCGCTGCCGACTGGCTGGATGTCACCGCCGCTGCGGTGGTCAGCATATCGCTGGCTGAGCACCTGGTCGGCGGAGCGCTGACGACGGTGATGTTTGCGACGATGATGGGCTTGGTGGATCGGCGCATTGGTGCCACGCACTTCACGCTCTTTGCATGCGTTGAGGTGTGGGGAAAGTCCCTCAGTGCACTGGTCTCCGGTGTGGTCGCGGAGGCGTTTAGCTATGCCGGAGCCTTTGGCCTCGGCATCATTCTGGGTGCACTGTTTCTGGTCCTGGTGACGCAGATGCCTCGCGAGCTGGAGCCGAATCAATCCGCTCTTGAATGAGGTCGGCGACCGCCGCATGCCCCGCTGGAGAGAGATGATAGTCGCCCTCTAGGAAGTGCTCGGCGCCGGTCAGCGCGGGGGTGAGGTCGAGGGGGTCAAGGTCTGACATCGCCGTCATGAGTTGGCGGGCCAGCCGGGTGTCCTCCCAAGGCGGCAGGTCATCGGTCCAGCCCTCTCGAGGCAGGGGAGTGTGCGGAGCTCGCGCGCTTGTCGCATAGACATCGGCCGGAAGGTAAGCGGTTACGAGGCGGGTTTGAGGGTGAGCGCTCGCGAAGGCGTGTATGGCCGATGCGATGCGGAGTGTGTTCTCGCGCTCTTCTGCGGGCCGGGTCATCCATCGAGGGGCCGGTGGTGGGGGTGCGCTCCAGTCCCTCAGGGCGAGGTGTCCAAGCAAGAAGAAGAGGTGAGAGCGTGAGAAGGGGCTTGCTAGGAAGGTCCCGCGCGGTCCCTCCGCGTCCTCTGTCTGGAGAAGCCAGCCTCCCCGAACGCGGTAGCGGGCACCCACGGGTTCAGCGACCTCCTCCCAATCATTCATCTGGTTGACGATGACCACCACACCCTTGGCGGGGTATCGATCGAGGTGTTGGGTCGCGGCCCAGAGGGCATCGCCGACGCCGTAGCCGGGTACGCCGAGGTTGTGTGCCGCTTCACCATCGATCGACAAGAGGGCCGGAAACGGCTCATTGTCCGCGACCCCGTTTCCCATCACCTGGGAGTCACCGACGACGATCCAGGCGGTGTCGCTCAAGGGTACGCCCGCGTCCCGATGGCCGTGGACATTGGTACGAAGGTCCCAGGGCCCGCCTACGGGAGATGCGATTCGCGCGTGACCGCTGGGTTGCAGGCGAATGTCGCCCCCGGAAGTCTCCTCAAAGAGGCGAATCATCGGCGTCGCATTTCCGTCCGCAATTCGAACGAGCCCCTCGCACAGTGCAGCGGTGATCGCGGAACTTAAGGCCATGATCATTACACGGGCCTTGATTGAGGGTATGTCGGACACGGATCTTCCTCGCCTTTCGTCTTGGTGGCGTCAGGTATTGGGACGTTCAGTTTACTGCGAACCCTCTGGAGCGCGATGATGTCGGTGAGAAGAATCCACATCGCCCTGCTGGCCCTGCTGACCGTCACCGTGATCTGGGGATGGACTTTTTCGTGGATGAAGAGCGCCATTGAAGCCGGCGCAGCCCAGTTGGGCGAGGCCATGCCGCTCATCGTGGGTCTCTTCATGACCGTACGATTTGGTCTTGCGGCCTTGTTGATGCCCATCCTGATTCCGGCATCCCGTCGCGGCGTTGGCGGGGCGGGAGTGGTCCGTGACGGAGGACTGATTGCGGCCGTGCTCTACCTAGGCTTTTTGCTGCAGATGTTTGGTCTCGAGGGAGTCGATCCTGCGGTCTCGGCCTTCTTGACTTCGCTCTATGTAGGGTTCGTGGCGCTGTTTTCCTCCCTGCTCGATCGCCGACCGTTGGGATGGGTTGCGGCGACTGGGGTTCTCCTGGTGACCATCGGGGCCGGGTTTATATCGGGCCCGCCCCGACTGTCCTTTGGCCTCCCTGAGTGGCTAACGGTGCTCTGTGCCGTGCTCTTCGCCAGTCACATTGTGGCGACAGACCGAATCACGCGAAGCCAGCCGCCGCTCGCGGTTGCATGGCTTTCGTTTTGCTGGGTCGGGCTCGGGTCTGCCGGGTTGCTCGCGTATGGCATGGCAAGGCGTCCGGACGTCTCGATCGAGCAAGTCTTGACCCTGCTCATGACGCATGAGTTCCTGCAGCCTGCTCTGCTTGCAGGCCTCCTGGGAACGCTGGTCGCACTCTCTCTGCTGACCAACTACCAGAAGGCACTGTCTCCAGTCAGGGCTGCCATTCTCTACTCGCTTGAGCCGGTGTGGGCAGCCCTCATCGCCCTCGGGCTGGGGCAGGCTGGACTCAGCGGGTGGCTCGTGTTTGGGGGGGGCATGCTGCTCGCCGGCAACCTCTGGATGGAGATTTGGCCCCGAGTGCGACCATCACCTCGAGGCGTCGATGAGCAAGAGGGGCCCGCTTGAGTGCGAACGGCTGGCGATGGGGACGGATCTCGACGGCGAGCCTTGGCATCTGACCTTGCGGGATCTAAAGTGCACGGGCAGGAGAGCCAATGAACGCCTTACTTCTCTTCGTCGTCGCACTCGGTGGTTGCCAGGATTCATCCGATTCGGTCAAGGACTCGGGTACCGTTGAAGTCGGGGGCTCGGGCGATGGACCGACCTGGCACTCCGACATGCGCGCACTGGTGGAGTCCAGCTGTTCAAGCTGCCATACCGCTGGCGGCGTGGGGTCTTTTAGCCTTGAGACCTACGAGGACGTCGTGCTGATCAAGGACGCTGTGGCCGATGCTGTCGCCGATCGAAGGATGCCGCCTTGGAAGGCGGTGGACGGATGCACGGACTATCGAGACGACATCAGCCTCTCGGATGAGCAGATCGAGATGGTGGTGGACTGGGTGGAGAGAGGCGCGCCTGAAGGCGACCTGACCGACAGTCGCTCGGGCACCCCCCCCGAAGCCGGTGGACTCGAGCGGGTCGACCTCACCGTCCAGCTTCCGCTCGCGTATGAAGTAGACACATCGAGTACCGATGACTACCGATGCTTCCCGGTGGACTGGCCGCTTGAGGAGGATGTGTTTGTCACCGGGTACCAGGTCAACGCCGATCGTGCAGACCTCGTCCACCATGTCATCGCGTACATCGTACCGGGCTCCTATCGCGATTCGCTGATGGCTCTTGAAGCCGAAGATGGCCGCGCAGGGTACGAGTGCTTCGGGGGACCGGGTCCCATCAGTCAAGCAGACGCGGCGTGGCTTGGTGCATGGGCCCCGGGAGCGGTCCAGGGCGAGCTGCCCAACGGGCTCGGAATCAAGATGAACGCGGGAGACCTGCTGGTGCTCCAGATGCACTACAACAGCAAGGCGGGTGCGGAGGGTGCCGACCAAAGCTCCATCGACTTCACCGTTGAGCCGACGGTCGATCGCGAGGGCTGGATCCAGCCCTTTACCAACGTGGGTTGGGTGCTCGCCGGCGGGATGGACATCCCCGCCCAAACAGAGGGGGTGCAGCATTCATACGAGTACCAACTCTCTCGAGACCTGGTGATGCACACGGCCAACCTTCACATGCACACCTTGGGACGCACGGGGCGGATGGAGATTGAGCGGGAGAACGGGGATCGGGATTGCTTGATTCAAATCGACGACTGGGACTTCGACTGGCAGCGGACCTATGCATTCAAAGAGGCAAAGGCCATCATGGCGGGAGACACCTGGCGCCTAGAGTGCTCCTGGGACAACCCAACCGGCGCGGACGTCGACTGGGGAGACGGGACGGGCGATGAGATGTGTCTGGGTACTGTCCTGATGTCCCTCGACTAGAGGAGGCCCGGAGGATAAGACAGCGGCTCTGTGGAGGGGCTGGATGGCGCGGATTGCTGTGGTGCCGGGTGACGGCATTGGTCGAGAGGTCGTGGACGAGGGCATTCGCGTGCTGCAAGCCCTTCAACCAGACCTCGATCTCGAGTGGTTCGATCTGGGTGCGGAGCGCTACCTGGCCGACGGTACGACGATGCCGGTGGGCCTCATGGACCGATGGAGAGAGGAATTTGATTGCATCTTCTTGGGCGCTCTGGGCGACCCGCGTGTTCCCAGCAATGTTCACGCGAAGGAGATTCTCTTGGGTGCGCGCTTTCAGCTCGACCTGTTCATCAATCTCCGGCCAATCAAGCTGCTCGACGCACGGTATTGCCCGCTAAAGGACAAGCGCCCGGAGCACCTCGACATCATGGTGTTTCGAGAGAATACCGAGGGCCTATACACGGGCATCGGCGGCCAGTTCAAGCGCGACACCCCCGACGAGGTTGCCATCGAGGCCGAGATGAACACCCGCAAGGGCGTCGAGCGAATCATTCGCGCGGCGTTCGAGTACGCGAAAGCGCACGGCAAGTCACGCGTCTGCATGTCGGATAAGTCGAACGCAATGCGCCACGGGCATGACCTCTGGCAGCGAACCTTCAAGGCCGTTGCGGCCGAGTATCCGGCCATTGATGCCAGCCATCTCTACGTTGACGTTCTCGCCATGGAGCTGGTCCGGTGCCCCGAGCAGTTTGAAGTCATTGTCACCAACAACCTCTTTGGCGACATCATCACCGACCTCGGTGCTATCCTGCAAGGCGGCATCGGTCTGGCGGGCAGCGGAAACATCAACCCCGGTAAGGTGAGTCTCTTCGAGCCTGTACACGGGTCGGCCCCAACGATCGCGGGCCAAGGTGTGGCCAACCCTCTGGCGGCCATCTTGACGGTTGCGATGATGCTCGAGTACCTCGGTCACACGGATGATGCCGCCCGGGTCAACGCGGCTGTTGCGCACTGTCTCACCAATGACTTCATCACGCCTGAGCTTGGCGGTAGCTTGTCCACGAAGCAAGTGGGCGACGCTGTACTGGCTCACCTTCAAGCCTCCTAAATCTGAGGAAAAATCATGTCTGACATCGTCTTTTTGTCCGGTAAGCGAACCCCCTTCGGGACCTTTCTAGGATCACTCTCGAAGGTGAGCGCCATTGATCTTGGCGTCATCGCATCAAAGGCAGCGATTGAGCAGGCTGGGGTCGCTGCGGACGATATCGACCATGTGGTGTTCGGAAATGTCATGCAGACCTCAGCGGATGCCATCTACGGTGCACGGCACATCGGACTCAAGAGCGGCGTGCCCGTGCCTACGCCTGCGGTCACGGTCAATCGCCTGTGTGGATCCGGCTTTGAGGCGCTGGCACAAGCCAGTCAGCTGCTGCGCCTGGGCGAGGCGACGATGGTGCTCGCGGGCGGTGCGGAGAACATGACTCAAGCACCGCACACTGTTCGAGGTGCACGCTTTGGCTTCAAGCTTGGGGGTACCGAGATGAACGACTACCTTCGCGAGGTGCTGCTCGACCCCGTCGCGGGCTGTGAGATGGCCATCACAGCGGAGAACTTGGGAGAAAAGTACGGGATTACACGCGAGGATGCCGACGAGTATGGCCTTCGCTCGCAGCTCGCTTGGAAGAACGCCCACGACAATGGCTACTATGCCAACGAGCTCGTTGACGTCGTGATTCCTTCACGACGCGGTGACGTGACAGTGAGTGTGGACGAACACCCCCAGCTCTCACCCCTTCAACCTGAAAAGGTCCGCGCGCGCTTCGGTGCGGAGGCCATGGCAGGACTGCGCCCCGTCTTCAAGAAGGACGGGACGGTGACGGCAGCCAACGCCTCAGGCATCAATGACGGTGCGGGTGCGATGGTGATGACGACGGCGGCCATCGCTGAGGCGAGAGGACTCAAGCCCATCGGCCGCCTGATCAGCTCGGCCAGCTTTGGCGTCGAGCCCAAGTACATGGGGATCGGCCCGGTCTATGCCATTCGCGAGGCCCTTAAGCGCGCAGACATGAGCCTGGGCCAGATGGACCTGGTGGAGATCAATGAGGCGTTCTCTACCCAGTACATTGCCTGCGAGCGGGAGCTCGAGCTTGACCGCAACATCACCAACGTCAACTCGGGTGGAGTCGCCGTCGGCCATCCGCTGGCAGCGTCCGGTACACGCATCACCATGCACTTGCTCTACGAGCTCAAGCGTCGAGGGAAGAAGTACGGTGTCGGTTCGGCGTGTATCGGTGGCGGTCAGGGCATCGCTGTGGTGGTTGAGGCATTCTAGGAGGCGTCATGTCAGAGACAGAAAAGGTCATCTACGACTGGAACGTGGAGGGGCACACCGTGACCCCGCCGCTGCGCCAGGTGGAGTATGTGGATGAGACCCTGCGGGATGGAATCCAGTGTCCCAGCGTGACGGATCCACCTATCGAGGCGAAGATGGAGATGGTTCGGCTGCTTGACGCGGCTGGCGTGCATCACGTCGACATCGGTCTGCCGGGTGCCGGTCCGCGTGCCGTTGAGGACTGCATTGTCCTCGCCGAGCTCATTCGGGACGAGAAGCTCACCATCAAGGCGATGTGTGCAGCTCGCACGCATCCCAATGACATTCGCCCAATCATTGAGGTGTCGCAGAAGACGGGTGTCCCGATCGAGGCCATGACCTTCCTGGGAACCTCCCCGATTCGGCTCTACGCTGAGGGATGGGATGAGGCGCTCCTTGAGGAGCGGACACGGACAGCGGTACGCATGTGCAAGGACGCTGGGTTGACCAACACGTTTGTTACGGAAGACACGGTTCGCTCCCACCCCGGTACGCTACGGAGATTGTTCTCTGCCGCGATTGAGGAGGGCGTTGACGGGCTCTGCGTCTGCGACACTGTAGGGCACGCCACCCCGAACGGGGTCTACAACTTGGTGCACTTCACCAAAGACCTCATCCGCGGACTCGGAACGGACACTCGGGTCGATTGGCACGGACACAATGACCGAGGCTTTGGACTGGGCAATGCCCTCAGCGCTATCGAGGCGGGTGCTGACCGTGTTCACGGCACAGTGCTGGGTATGGGCGAGCGTGTCGGGAACACACCGCTGGACCTGATGCTCATGAACCTCAAGCTCTTGGGGATTCACCAGGGGGACCTGTCGAGCCTGGCGGCGTTGGTGGACTTGGCCTCGAAGTCGTGTGACTGGCCGATTCCCGTGAACTACCCGGTCTTTGGCAAGGATGCGTTCCGGACAGGAACGGGCGTCCATGCTGCGGCGGTCATCAAGGCGCTGAATAAGGGCGATGACTGGCTCGCAGACTCCGTCTACTCCGGTGTGCCTGCATCCTGGTTTGGTCGGGCCCAGGAGATCGAGATCGGCCACATGGCAGGGGACTCGAACATCATCTACTGGCTCAAGAGTCGGGGTATCGATCCTACTGATGCTCTGGTGTCGGCGATTCGAGCGAAGGCCAAGAGCACCAACCGCGTCCTCGAAGAGGCGGAGGTCATGAGCGTTATCAGCGACGCCCAGGCCTAGTTACTCTTCTTGCGAGCTTCGAAGCGCCGACTTGATCTGCTCTCGGCGCTGGTCGAGAGCGGTATCGCTCTCCGTTCGTCCGTCCCGCAGAGCGGCGGCCAGCCGTCCGTTGTTGGAGATGACGTGATGGACGAGCAGGAGTCCCAGGACCCAGTTCACCACCTTTGTCGCACCCTGAAAGCCCGGGATGCCGATGGCGAGTAGAGCCGTGATGATGACGAGGTTGAGCCCTTGCAACGACCAAAACACCGCCCGGCGGGTCTCCCAGCCAGGGAGGCGGAAGATCATCTGGTTCATGCCAAGAATGCCCGCTACCCCAAGGATGAGTGCTGTCGAGAGGTCCATCAGATCTCCATATTGTCGATGAGTCGTGTCTGACCTATCCAGGCTGCGACCATCGCGCGGCACGGTCCAGTGATTTCGCTCAGTGACTCGAGCGATTCAGGATGAACAATCTGAAGGTAGTCGAGCTGGTCGACATCTAACGCTGCGCGACCCGCATCGAGCCGATCGTACACGGACCGTGAAGGGTGGTGCTTCATGGTCAGGAGAGCCTGCCGAAGGCTGAGCGCACGTTGGCGGGCTCCAGGACCGAGGTACTTGTTCCTGGAACTCAGGGCCAGGCCGTCCGCATCGCGAACCAATGGACCACCAACGACCTCGACGGGCATCGCCAGATCACGGACCATGCGTCGAATCACGGCGAGCTGCTGGAAGTCCTTCTCGCCAAAGATGGCGACATTCGGCTGTACCAGTCCAAAGAGTCTGGCCACGACCGTAGTGACTCCATCGAAGTGTCCGGGTCGGGTCGCACCGCATAGCCCCTCTGTGAGACCACTGACTCGTACGGTGGTTGAGTGACCGTCAGCGTAGAGGCTGGTGGGAACGAACAGGGTATCCACACCCTCGGAACGGCACTTGGTCGCGTCCCCTTTGGGATCCCGAGGGTACCTCTCAAGGTCCTCATTTGGGCCAAACTGGAGGGGGTTCACGAAGATGGACGTGGCCACCGCCCCCGCCTGCTCCCGG
>CAZKOI010000108.1:0-9933 GCA_964554315.1 uncultured Enterobacterales bacterium
TGTTTAAGGACGCACCCATTCTCGTGCTTGATGAGGCGACGAGCTCGCTCGACACCGAGACGGTCTTAGACGAGGGATGACTCCTCCCAGGCGCTGGGCCCTGGCTTGGGTCACCGCTGTGCTCTCGGTAGTGGGTGTGGCTTGCAGTGACCCACCACCATCACAAGAGACGCTGAATCATCACATCGAGGTGGACCTCAGCCAAGCGTGGTCGAAGGCGCCGTGGGCCCCTTCGAGAGATGCTACGGGCCGTGCTCAGCGAAACCCAGAGCGCGTGGAGCTGGAGGCCGCCTTCACGCTCCCAAGCGCATGGGTCGGACACGGCTCCGCACTTCTCATCGACGGTCTCTCGTGGCGCGCCGATGTGAGCGTGAATGGGCGTGACCTTGGCTCGTCCTTCGGAGGTCCAGGTACCCGCGTGGTATCGCTCGGTGACAGCCTCCGAACGGGCGAGAACCTCATTCGAGTCGTCGTCGATGGGCGAGGAGAGGCGTCCGCCTTGATCGCCGGCACCAAAGAGACTTCTGCTGTTGTTCGCACCGCGCCCCGGCTCTTGCTGCGACCGAAGGGCGGACTGATTAACGCCACGGCAAGACTCACACCCAGCGGTGTTCAGCTCGTGGCCCACACCGCCGCCGCTCATCCCGGTGCGTCCGTCCGCTTTGAGGCCTGGAGAGACGGTGTGCGCGTCGCAGATTGGGGAGAGGCGCCTCTCGAGGGGAACGAAGCTAGGCTCGCTGCTGGCGCCTGGTCTGGGCCGCTGTGGCCTGAGCCCGGCGCGCTCTTCTTTCTACGCGCGACCCTCTATGGTGCCGACCAGCAGCAAGTCGATGCAGCAGCATGGAGGACCGCCCTGCGACGATTTGAGCTTACAGACGGGTCGACCATGCTCAACGGACAACCGCATCGTCTGCTCGGCCTGCGGAAGCACAACGCTGGCTTCACGGTTGGACTGGAGGCGCTGAACTCAGCGGGCCTGAATCTGGTGGAGTTTCACGGTGAGATTCCCACACGGGCCGACCTCGCCGCAGCCGATGAACTGGGTGTCGCGTTGGCCGTGTTGCCGCGCTGCGATGGTCGGATTCAGGCCACACGTGACGCTGTTCTTGAGGCCGCTACGGAGCTCAGCCGCCAAGATGCTGACATCCTCGCGCCCTTGAGCCACGCGCCTTCCGTCCTGCTTTGGTCGACAGAGGGCAGCGCCATCAACCGCGCGGGGTTCAGCGTGGGGCGCCCGCTCATCGCCAACATGCGCACGGACCCCATGGAGAGACTCGTTACCGCGTGGGACTTACCCGCGTTCGCGATGCCCTCAACCGGCCCGGATGAGCGCTTCTTGGAGGAGCGTGAGCGGGCAGAGGTGGCTCCCAATAGCCCCTTCTGGGTTCTCGAGTTCCACCTCGAGGAAGGCCAGGCCGATGTGACAACGTTGGCTGCCGCCGTTCAGCAAAGCATCGATGCGGGCGCGGTTGGTGGCGTACTCCCTGGCGCCATCGACCAGGGGGGACGCTGGGCAGACGCCTGGTCGAGCACGGCCCGAAACCTTGGGGTCCAACCGCTCGAAATGCACGGCCGGCGCAGTGCTTCGAGGGTGTCATTCAGCGGCGTGAAGCCCGGCACAATGACCCGCATCGATGTTCCGGGTGGCCCGGTCCTGGCCGCGGTGGCTGGCCCCGGGGGGCGCGCTGACATTGAGGTGTGGCACTCGGGTGAAGCCACCGCTACGACGCCGTTGAGAACACAGACTGTGAGCCTGCGTCCGGGGCGCTGGCTCAACCGACGGTGGGCCGGTGATGCAACCCAGGTTGACGCCTCACCGTGAGACGTGCAGCCCTTCACGCTTTGGCCCTGCTCGCTGCGGTGCTCGTTGCCTGGGTGGGGTCCTGCGTCCTGAATTCTGCATCGCCCATTCCCTTCGGCGATGAAAGTGCGCACCTCAGGAAGCTCTTCGAACTGCAGAAATTGCTCGGGCCAAGCCCCTCTGCGCTCGAGTCGTTCAATCGAATCATGCTCTCAGGCGATGCCTACCCTAATGCCCTCTATGCCATGTCACTGCCCATGCTTGGGGGCTTGCCCGACATTACCGCCGCTCGGGGAGTGACGCTCCTGCTCAGCGCCATCCACGCCTGGACGGCCTTGGTGCTCGGCCACCGCCTCTGGGGACGCCCGGCCGCACTGGGATATGTGCTCCTCGCTTGTCTCAACCCGATCGTCTTGGCCCATCACGCGACCTACACTCTGGATGGCGCGCTGGTGTCGATGGTCGGGATCTGTTTCATCGTGTGTGAGCGAACCTCGGGCTTCCAGAAGCGCTCCATGACCGTCTTCCTCATCGTCGCGGCGGCCGCAACATTGCTCGTCAAGTGGACGGCCCTGGTCTGGCTTCTCGTGCCCGTGGCCTGGCAGTGTCTCCACGCCGCTTGGCTATCAGGGCGCACGCCGCGTGAGCGCCTGATGGCCAGCCTAGCGATTACGGGGACTGCCGCCGGGAACCTCGCCGTCATCGCGATGGTCTCTCGCTCGGACTGGGCGCAGGGATGGCGACCCGACCAACCCGATGCGTGGGGCCCGCTGGTCACCATGATGGTGGTGACCGGGTTGTCGATGGTGCTCGTTGTCTTCGCTCGAAGTGCCCGTACTCGAGCCATGCTGGCGCTCACCGCCATCAGCGCCATCGCGGGCCCCTGGTACGCGCTCAGGATGCCCTTTCTTCTGGACCGATTGACCCACGAGGCCAGCACGGGAATCCCGAGCCTGGGGCCCAGCGAGGACCACCTTGGCATGTACGCGGAGTCCCTGCGCCTCCTGGTTCCCTTCGGTGAAGTCTGGGTCTTGTTAGCGCTGGTTTGGACCGCCCGACGTCACTCTGCGCTCCCGTGGACTCGGGTGGTGGCCCTCGGACTGGCGGTCGGCCTGACGGTGCGATTCCTGCCCTTCAACATTCGCTACCTCCTTCCCGCTGCCCCGGTCGCCGCCGGGGTGGCCGTATCGCTCTTCGGAGGGTGGCGCCGTGCAGCACAGTGGTGTGGGGCGGGGGCTATCGCGGCCATCTCCGCAACCCTTGTTCTGGCCCCCCTGCCTTCGGATCCGCTTCCTTACACCTGGAGCACCCAGCGCGTGTCTGTCTCGTTTCCCGTGCTTGCCCGCGGGATTGGCTCCCCTCCTGCGCCGATGACCCAGGCATCGGTGACGACTCTGCTGGATACACTTGAGGCCACCTGCAGAGGCCGTTGCCAGGCCCACCTCACGCCATCCGAGCTGGGCATTCAGGCGCGAGCCATCAAGGTGTTGGCCATGACACGAGGGCTCGATGTGAGCTTTGACGGCCCCTGCTCAGGCCCCGAGATTCCCTTGGAGGGAATCGCCCAGACCTTCACGGTGTGTTTCGACGACCGATGAGGTGATCCTCAAGCCTCTCGACAGTCGGGTCGGGGCTTCCAAGCACGCCTCCTGGAGAGTCGGCCACCACCGTGTGCCACACCCCATGAGTCAGCGCAGCCAAGACGTCATCGTGTGGTACGGTGTTGGCACCGCTCTCATCGGCATAGCGGAGCCCCAGGATTGGGAGCCTCAGCTCGCTGAGCAAGCCCGCTGTGTGCAACATCTCGGCAAGGGACGGCCAGCACCGAACCTGGCTCAGGATCGCCTTCACGGAGCGTGGTTGCTCCAAGGCCACCAGCATGGCATCCACGGCCGGAGTGCCTGCCGCAGAGAGGCTTGACCGCAGGTCCAGAAGACCTCGAACAAGCTTCGTCTTGAGCGCACCCTCACCGAGGGATCCGAGCCATCGAAGGCGCGCGCTGAGCGGAAGATTAGAGGCCGTGCGCGGCAGGGCGCCGGAGGGAGCAATGAGGGAGACCGTGCGGACACGCTCCGGTATCGACGCCGCTAGCGAGAGCGCGACGATGTCGCCATCAGAATGACTGACCACATGGACCGCTCCGCGAAGCGCCGCCTTGTCCATAATGTCGAGAAGGTGCCCGACCTGCGCAGCCATTTCGAGTGGCTGGCCGTCCCACTCCGACCGTCCACGACCCGGTAGGTCCGGGGCGACGACCCGATTTCCTCGATCGGCGAGCTCGAGACCCACCTGGTGCCATACATCGGCGGTCTCATGGACCCCGTGGATGAGGAGCACAGAGCGCCCATCCTCAGGCCCGGCCGACCACACGTGGGCGCCCCCCCAAGGACAGTCGATCTGGGTTGATGTCATCACTCGACATACCCTAGCGCGCGCAGGTGCTGAAGGGCATCAGCGGGAATATCGAGGGCCTTGTTTTCGGCACGGTCTGGCATCAGCAGTGCGGCCCGATCAACCCAGCCGCTCAAGTCCTCCTGGAGCGGGCTCGTCATGTTCGGATCATCGCGCATCGAGAAGCTCTGGACCTGGCCATCGTCTCGCACGAGGACGGCACGGTCGCCTTCTCTCACCAGTCGATGACCCCATGCATAGGGCCCGCCCACGTTCTTGGAAAAGACGGGCATGGGCCAGGCACGGGCCAGAATAGGCCCCGGACGGGGCTCCCCGCGGATCACCGGAAGAAGTGATCCTTTGGCGCCAGGTTCGAGCCCCGCAACATCCAAGAGCGTCGGCGCGATGTCTTGCAGTTGCACAGGGGTATCCACACGCTGCCCCGCATCGATCCGGCCGGGCGCAGCGAGTACAAGAGGGACTCGCGTCACCTGCGTGAACGCTCTAATTCCGTGCCCGATCAACCCATGCTCTCCGAGATACTCACCATGATCACTCGTGACGGCCACCACGCCCGCGCCAAGGCCAGAGCGATTCCAGGCTTCCACCAATGTCACCAGCGCCTTGTCGAGACGAATCAATTCACCGTCATAGAGATCGGCCACCAACTCCAGATCGGCCGGACTGAGCTCGAGCGCTCCACTCGCAAAGGCCTCCTCGCCCGTCAACTCACCGGGAGCAGGCCGCTGGCTGAGTGCAAGCGCGGGGGGGGTTCGCTCCGCGCCATAGACCTTGAGCCACTCCGTTGGCTCTGCGGCTGCCATCCGCAGGGCGTGCTGAGCCGACCACGGAACCTCCGGTGCGACGGTGTAAGGCGCGTGCGCGGCCATGAGGTTGACGAAGAGGAACAGCGGGCGCTCACCGTTTCCAGCCATCTCGGCTTGAGCCGCCTCAACCACGAGCTGGTCTCGCTCTAGCCACTCTGCCCGCTCAAATCCTCGAGTGAGCCCCAGCTGCGGGTCGAGCAACGAGTTGCTGGACAACGCTACGGTGCGGTAGCCCGCCTCGGTAAAACGCTCCGCGATCGTCGGTAAATCGCTTCGCATCTGCGCCATTCGCCAGTAGCCCGTGGTCTCATCGACAGCGGCCGGCCCCGTGGCCCAGTGTGCACCCGTTTCCCAGGGTGGCTCGCCCGTAAAGAGCGCAGCATGACTGGGCCATGTCCATGTGCCCGGTGCGGTCACGTCGCTAAACAGCACACCAGCATCCGCAATTGCGGAGAGCTGTTGGCTGGTCGGCCGGTCGGCACCGTAGGCACCGAGGCGATCGGCTCGAACCGTATCGAGAACAACCAACAGGACATCCGGAGGCATGGGCTGCGACGTACGACAGCCCACCAGGCATGCGGCAAGGAGCAGCCTCACTCCTCTTCCGACGAGGCCAAGACGACAGGGGGACGTCGAAGCACCGCAGCCACAACGGGCGTCAAGACAATGGTGAGGACAATGCGGGCGGGCTGAGTGACCTTGGCCGCGACCCAAGCGCCAAAAATTATCCCGCCACCGCCCGCGACGCCCTCGACCTCATGGCCGAGCTTTATGGCGACGGCATAGGCCGCCAGAACGAGCACCCAGAGCACCAGATAGGTACCGATGGCCACCCGTCCATACTCCTTCTTTACGGCCTTGTAGCGCTTGCTGACGCGCGTCCACCACTGCATTCGGGCACGTCACCCGCCAAGGCCCGCCCCGCAAGGGTTAGGGTGACCCATGGCAAAAAAGTCTCGGGTGTTGATTGTGGGATGCGGCGGAATCGGCGGCGTTCTGGCCCATCATTTGGCCAGGCGATCCGACGTTGAGCTGCACGTCGTCTCCCGAAACTCCGAAATCACGACCACGATCCAGCAGACCGGCCTCCACCTAAGAGGCACGGAGGACGGGGGTCCAGCCGAGGTGCCCATCTCGACCCGCATACCGGAGACGTCCTTTGACTTTGTGTTGCTGGCTACGCAGCCTCCAGCGGTTGTGGCCGCGGCTCAAGAAGCGGCGGGGCACCTCCGCTCGCAGGGAGCGGTCGTGGTGCTTCAGAATGGACTCTGTGAGGATGCCGTCGCGGCTGAGGTCGGTCGTGAGCGCGTCCTCGGCGGCATCGTGACCTTTGGTGCCAGCGCTGCCGAGCCGGGGGTGGTCACGCGGACCTCGCGGGGAGGCATCATCTTGGGAAGCCTGGTCGGTCCGGAAGACAGCCGAATGCACCACCTCGCGTCACTCCTCTCTACCGTCGGGCCCATCACCACGACACCCAACCTCATCGGTGCCCGATTTGCTAAGCTCGCTCTCAACTGCGCCGTGTCCACACTAGGTACCGTTGCCGGGACATCACTAGGAGCATTGCTGATGAGCGCGACGGCACGAAATCTTGCGCTGGAGATCATGCGCGAGACGCTGCGTGTGGCTCGCGCCGACGGTGTGGTCATCGAGGATGTTGTGGGGCCGCTCCGTATGCAATGGCTCGCCGATCCCGATGCGCCCGCCGAAGGCGTCGGCCACTGGTGTCGCCACGGCCTCCTCCTCATGGTCGGTCTGAAGTACCGTCGACTCCGCTCGAGCATGCTGCGTGCCATCGAGCGTGGGCGTCCTCCAGCGGTGGGCTTCCTCAACGGAGAGGTCGTGAACCGAGGCCTTCGCCTCGGCGTGCCGACGCCCACAAACGCAGCGGCAATCGAGGCCGTTGATGCCATCGCTGGAGGGCGAGCTCAGCCGTCGATGGCCCTCCTGCGGGGTCTGGCCGGTCAGCAGCCCATCGAGGTGAGCGCGTGATGGCTCTGGTGTCGATGCTGCTCATCATCGCCGGCGCCGGCGCCGTGCTGCTATCGATCGCGTGGCTCGCTGCCGACGGCGTCTCCCGTGCCAACCTCCAACCGGCCGGGATTGGCGCCATGCTCCTGGCCGTCGCCCTCGCCCTTCCCGTTGGCCCTCTCGGAGATGGGGACGGCCCTGGGGGCGCGCCGCCTCCCGGCCCTCCCCCTCCTGGAGTCCCAATGCCGCCAGGACACGGGCCTTCTGGGCCGGTCGCGAAGGACTTGTCGTTACCGCTTACTCCATCGATCACGACACGGCTCCGCTTTGCGTGCACCGTCACCGACGGCGGTAAGGGTTCATGTTGGGGTGAGCCCGTCCCCCTGCCCGACGGTGCGATCAGTCGCATTGTTCTCGGTCGAGAACATGGATGCGCGCTCCTACAAACCGGCGAGCTCTCGTGCTGGGGCGAGGCTCAGCTGGGCGCGAGCCGACTCTCATCCGATCGCTTTGTGGACGCGGCCGCAACGCTGGAGACGATCTGTGCCGTGACCCACCAAGGCGCGCTCAAGTGCTTCGGGAAGGACATCGGTATGCCTACGGGAACCCATCGACTGACAGCGGTGTCCGGTGGAGCGCACCACTTCTGCGGCCTCACCGATAGCGGACAAGCCCTCTGCTGGGGCGACGATACTGACGGGCAGCTTGCGGCGCCGGGTGACGCCCGCTTCAAGGCCCTATCGGCAGGCCACTTTCACACCTGCGGCATTACCACGACTGGAGAGGTCCTCTGCTGGGGGCGTGATTCCGAAGGACAGGCCTCCCCGCAGCGGGACACAACGATCGTGCAGATCTCTTCGGGGTGGGCTCACACCTGCGGCTTGACGTCGACTGGCCGTACGGTTTGCTGGGGCTGTCAGGGCCGACACCGAGATCTCCAGGTGGGTGGCGCGGAGGCCTGCACGCCGCCAGAGCTTGCCTTCACCGCTGTTTCGGCAGGCGATCTCTGGCAGTCTTGCGGCGTGACTTTGAGCGGCGAGACCGCGTGCTGGGGCGGCCTCGAGCGCGTCGGGGGACCCCTATGAACGAGGTCACCTCCAAAGAAAAGGCGACGGCACTCGTATTCGCCGTTGTCATGACGGTGCTGTTGATCGAGGTCGGGTTTCGCCTTCTCGGCCCGGACTATCACCAGTTCAACAATATGCTCGCTGAATATCCGGACAACCCGCGCGGCTACTTCGATGTTCTTCGGGACGACGGAGGCCAAAAGATCTATGGCGTCCACATGGACGCCGCGGAGGGGCTCGGAGGCCGCAGAGCACCGACTGCTGCCCGACCGTCGATTCTCGGGCTGGGAGACTCGCAGGCCCAGGGGCAAGGCGTTCGCTACGAAGACACGCTCTACGCCAGGCTCGGCCAGGCGCTGGGTACGCGTGTCCGCAATGTAGCGGTGAGCGGGTATGACCTCGACGAGATCGTGAGCCGCTACGCCTACGAGGCCAGGGATCCCGGCGCTCACCGCTGGGTGATCTACGCCATGGTCCTTGACGATTTTGGACTGGACAGATCGAAGATCGCCGGTCCTGATTTCATCCAGTTCCAGCCAGGCTACGACTTCAGCCCTTGGCGCGCACGAAGCGCCACCCTCAACTTCTTCGCCCATGTTCGCGAGCAATGGACGCTCTCTCAGACCACCAGCCTCGCTTACCTCGACAGCTTCAAAGGCGAGAAGCTGAAGACAAAGCACAAACAGCTGCAGGCGCTGAGAGACGCCGTGCGCGCGGACGGTGGCCGGCTATTGATCGTCGTCTGGCCTCTCCTGTACGACTTCAATAACTACCCCTTTCATCCCATCCACGAGACCGTGCATCAGCTCGCACGCGAGCTTGACGTCCTCTTGGTGGATGGGCTCGAGGTCCTTCAAGATCAAGAGGCTCAGAGCCTGTGGGTGCACAACATTGACCACCATCCGAACGAGGTCGCACACGAGCGGATGGCACAGGCCGTGGCCAATGTCATTCGGGAGGCTGACGCGCGATAGCCCCTGCGGCACGCGGCCTACATTTCATCCCGCAGTCACGCGTTGCCGGGATATACTCCCCTCGGAGGACCCCCCCATGAGTCGCCTTAGTCTAAGCCTATTGATCCTGCCTCTCGCCATTGCCTGCAACGGCAAGGATGAGAACGACACATCATCGTCCAGCGCGGATGCTGACGCGGACGCCGATGCGGATGCCGATGCGGACGCCGATGCGGACGCCGACGCCGATGCGGACGCCGATGCGGACGCCGACGCGGATGCCGACGCGGATGCCGACGCGGACGCCGATGCCGACGCCGATGCGGACGCCGATGCGGATGCCGACGCCGATGCCGATGCCGACGCCGATGCCGACGCCGACGCAGACGCCGATGCGGATGCCGACGCCGACGCAGACGCCGATGCGGATGCCGACGCCGACGCCGATGCGGATGCGGATGCGGATGCGGATGCGGATGCGGATGCGGATGCCGATACCCGCACCATCTCGGGATCACTTGAGTTCACCAGCACAGGGCCCGCGGGAGATGCCCGATGCGACCAAACCATCGAGTTCACGGGGACCTCGTTCACCGGCGATTGCCCCTCGTGTGAGTTCGCATTCTCGGTCTCGGCCGAGGTCGTTGATGACCGCAGCGAAGACGGCTGCAGCTCGTTTCCGTACTACAGCCTCGTCAAGCCCTACCCCTGGATGGACGACATGCTCCTGGGCTTCACCGAAGACTTCTACGGTTACGCCTCGGATGTCCTCATGGTCGGCATGGAGTTCAGCGTCGACGTCCCGTACTACGACGGGGACTACGGCTACACGGACTACCCCGATGGCTACGGCAGCGGGGGCGGGTACCCCGGCGGTGAGCCTACCCCAGGCCAGTCTTACGGCTACGGCTACGGCTACGGCT
>CAZKOI010000109.1:0-5076 GCA_964554315.1 uncultured Enterobacterales bacterium
ACCGACCACTATGCGAACCTCGACATCTGTGCCGCTGACCCCGAGGAGATGTCCATCGAGGTCTGGGAGTCTGTGGTTGAGCTTCATCTCTTCAACGGCCCCGAGCCCCTCGAAGCCAGGGCGGCCATGCTCGACTGGGTCGGACGGCCACCGCTGCCCCCCGCGTGGGCCTTTGCGCCCTGGAATGACGCACTCTTCGGCACCGAGAGCGTCTTGGCCTTCGCGGAATTTTTGCGAGACAACGAGATCCCGTCGAGCGCCATCTGGTCAGAGGACTGGCGAGGCGGCCATTGGCAGTCGTACGGCTACCGCATCAATCAGGACTGGACGGTGGACGAGGAACTCTACCCTGACTTTGAGGAGATGACGGCCACCCTCGAGGACATGGGGCTCGCGTTCCAGGCCTACTTCAACCCCAACGTGAACGCAGCAGCAGACATCTTCGAAGAGGCGCGGGATGCGGGCTACCTGATCGCCGACGAAGAGGGAGCGCCGATGATGCTGCCGGGCGCAGAGGGTGCCCTCTCCGAGCTTGGCATCCTGGACCTGACCAATCCCGAAGCATGGGACTTCGCAAAGGCGCTTATGCATCGGGCGATTGACCAAGGCGTCGATGGATGGATGGCCGACTACGCGGAGTGGACCCCGATTGACGGCGCAGTCCTCTTCGATGGTTCTGACCCAGAGGCAGCGCACAATCTGTTTCCGCAGCTCTGGCAGACCCTGAATGCCGAGGTCGCCGAAGAAGCCGGCCTTGATGAAGGCATGGGCATCTACTTCCGCTCGGGTCATCGCTCTGCACCGCGCACCGCATCCATCGTCTGGGCCGGCGACCAGCGAACCAGCTTTGATGAAGATGATGGTCTGCCCACCGTGATCCCGATTGGACTGGGCCTAGCCGCGGCAGGGGTCCCGTTCTACGGGCACGACATCGCCGGATACCAGTTCATCGGTAACGCCCCAGGGACCAAGGAGCTCTTCTTCCGTTGGACCATGCTGGGCGCGCTCTCGCCCATCATGCGAACTCACCACGGCATCAAGGTGAACGACAACTGGGACCTCGATGATGACGCCGAGAGCACCGCGCACTGGAAGCGCTATGCCGAGCTTCACATCCAGCTCTATCCGTACATCCGCGGCCTCGCTGTGGAGGCTGTGAACAGCGGCGCTCCCCTCTGGATTCCAATGGGACTTATCCACCCGACGGAGGACCACCTCTGGAGTGTGACCGACCAGTTCTACTTCGGTGAGGCGATGTTGGTGGCACCCGTCGTGACGGCTTCAGAGTCAGGCGACGGAACCACCACAAGAACGGTGCAGATCCCTCCGGGTCGCTTCACGCCCTGGATGAGTGACGAGGCCGCGGTCGAGGGCCCGACGGAGTTGACCGTGAGCGTGCCAATGAACGAGGTTCCGGTCTACCTCGCAGCAGGCGGCCTGGTCCCGATGACGTCGGAGCCCGCACTGACCCTACGGGAGGCCCCGGGCATGGCCGATATCTCGAGCACAGAGGGCGATCGCACCCTCTACGTTGGCCTCGGAGCGGACGGCACCTTCACCGAGGAGAGCGGAGCAAGCTACGTCCTCGAAGGAAGCGGTACATCGGCATTGTCGACCGAGATCACAGGGAATGGGACCGTCGAGGGCGACGGCTGGGCGCTGACCCTCAGCGGGCATCCAGAGGATCGTGTGACGACTGTCATCGCCCGATGACCCAAGTCACCCACGCACCGGCCATGACGAGAACATAGGGGGCAATCCACACCAAGTGAGCCCTCCGGTCGAGCGCAACCTGAGCCTGGGCCGGAATCTTCATCCAGCGGTGGGTGGCCGTCTCCACCGTCACCGCCAGCACCAGCCCCACAAGCCCGTCAACGAACCAGTGCTGGTCGAGCGCCATTGTCGAGTACCAGATGAAGGGGATCAGCGCTAAGCAGCCGTATCCGACCAGCCGATCCGCTCGTCGAATCAACAGCCCAGCAAGGGTCGCGACCGCCACATGCATGGATGGTAGGCAGTTCACCGGCGGGTCTACTCGTCTCATGATGTCCAGCGCATACGTCCAGTAGTCCACCACCTCAAGCGGCACCCTCGGGACGGTGACCGGCATCACCAACCAGATCGGTATGGCAACCGCATACATCAGGAGTACGCTGATGACCCAGCGCATGAGGCAGCGCCGATCGACAAAGGCGCAAGCCGGTGCCCAAGACATGGGCAGCATGAAGATGTACAGCGGGAGCCACCCGATGGCGAAAGGCACGCGCTCATCGATGGACGTCGGAAGCGTGATCGCAGCGCCTTCGCTGAGCTGAACCCAGCCAATCACCAAGTAGAGGGCGAGGAGTCCAAACATCAACCCGAGGGCGATCCCTGCTCGCTCGCGGACGCTGACAGGTTGGGGCTCAGCGCTCATCGAGCCAGCGCTGAACATTTCGCCTCGCGAGCGCGAGAATGGTGCCTTGGGGATTCACTCCCGGCGAGGTCGGCAGCAAGCTGCTGTCATTCACATAGACATTGTCGGCCCCATACAGACGACCATGCGAGTCCGCACCACAGCCCCTCTCGGAGGCGCCCATCTTCACCGTGCTGTGGAGATGAATGGCGGACAGGCTCGCCGTCTTGGGGGTGAGAACAGACCCCAGACTGGCGGCCTCCGAGAGTCTGGTGACCGGCGGCGCCCCCGTCAGCGGGCTGTGAACTTCGGTCGCACCGGCAGAGAGGAGCGCCTGGGCGAGCTTTACCAGGCCTTCTCCCATGGTCTGGTAGTCCGACTGGGCAACCTTGTACCGGACGAGCGCGTCCCCAAAGATCGGTGTCGTCCGAACGGTTCCTCGTCCCTGGCCACACACCTTCACGTAGAACACCGCCATCCGCTCCCAGTCCTCCAGACTTCGCCGAAGCTCGGTTGCCGTTCCCTCGAGCCACATCGCCAGGTGAGGAGGTGCGGAATAGGAACATCCCAGGGTGAGGTGGGGCTTAAACTCCTCGATCTGGACCACAGGAACCCCAAAGATTGGCACATTCACGACCTCCGGAAAGCGCGCAACAATCCGGACCATCGGGTTGAGTGTGAGGCCGTCGCCGACGTGGCGCCAGCCGCTATTCCGGAGGAGACGGGGCGTCTGCACGGCCCCCGCGCATACCACCACACGCTCAAACTCGATCCGCACGGAGCGTCCATCGGGCCCGACGCCCAAAGCGGCGATGGCCCTCTTCCCTTTCCTGACCAAGCGGTCCATGCGTGTGCCCGTCAGCACGCGTGCGCCGGCGGCCAGCGCACGCGGCACCATCGTCTCACTCATCGAGCGGCGCTCGCCCACCCGATCGCCATCAGGATAGCGCCAAAAGCGCTCGATCTCCGCCCAGCGCCAGCCCATCGCCTCGGCCCCTGCAGCCAGCCGATTCGAGGCGGGGCTGAATCCATCGGGACGACCACTGACACCGATTTCATCGACCACGGCATCGAGATGGGGACCGAGCGCCTCGGCACTGAAGTCATCGATGCCAAAGTCCGTCGCCCACCCATCGAGCACCGAGTCAATCGGCCGGTGGTACAAGCCGGCGTTGCTCTCCGAGGCGCCGCCGAGGCACCGCCCCTCGATGTACGTGACCTTCGGGGCACCCAGAGCCGCGGTCAGTCCTCCGGAGCGCCACTTCTGATCCATCTGGGCGAGGCTGTGGTCATCATGAGGATCCACCGGGTGCTTTAAGCCTTCCTCACACAGCACGACGTCGACCCCTGCCTCCGAAAGCAGGGCGGCTGTCATCGCCCCTCCGGGGCCCGACCCGATGACCAGCGTGTGGGTCGACACCGTGGTCATGGTGACTCCCCAGCCTCGAGCGAGAGCGCAACAAATGCGCCCATCTTGCGATGAAACTCAACCATGTCCCTACACGGACCTATCGGCATCGCGGACCATTCCTCGATGCGCTTCCGTTGTTTCTCCGCGCTGGACCGGTGAAACCGTCGACCACCGCGCAGCAGCCCATACCAGTCAAACGCCCACAGCAGGACACGCATTCCGAACCGCATCAGCCCCGGCATGTTGTCGATCTTGCGCACGAGCACAGCGGCGGTGTCATCGACGGGAACGGGGTGATGGCCGTCCGCGAGCAGGCCACTGACGAGGCCACGGACCACAGGTTCTATCCGCATAGTGTTCTCAACGATCGCTATTGTGCCTGACGGCATGCGGAGTGCCAAGGCAGATCGTGCTATGAGAACGCCCTCGAGCAGGAGGGAGCGTGTCCACCGACTCCAGCAGTTCCAACTTCATACGCGACATCATTGAGGCCGACCTCGCCAACAACACCCACGGCGGCGCGGTCATTACTCGCTTTCCGCCCGAGCCCAACGGCTACATGCACATCGGGCACGCGAAGGCGATCTGCATCGACTTTGGGATGGCTGCTGACTACGGCGGACGGTGTCACCTGAGGTTCGACGACACCAATCCCGTTGCCGAAGACAACGAGTATGTCATCGGGATCAAGGAAGACATCCAGTGGCTGGGATTCGACTGGGGCGAGCACCTGTACTTTGCCTCCGACTTCTTCGACGAGATGGTGCGCCTGGCCGAAGGGTTGATTCGGGACGGGAAGGCCTATGTCTGTGACCTCAGCGAAGCGGACTTTCGGGCCATCCGCGGGTCCGTGACCGAGTCCGGCTCGAACAGTCCCGGGCGCAGTCGTAGCATCGAGGAAAATCTCGACCTCTTTCGTCGCATGGCCGCGGGCGAATTCCCCGATGGACATTGTGTCTTGAGAGCGGTCGGCGACATGGCCAGCCCCAACATGAAGATGCGCGATCCGCCGCTATACCGAATTCGAAACGTCGCACACCACCGGACGGGAGACAAGTGGTGCATTTATCCGATGTACGACTACGCTCATCCCCTCGAGGATGCGCTCGAAGGCATCACGCACTCGCTCTGCAGCCTGGAGTTTCAAGACAACCGCGAGCTGTACGATTGGGTGATCGAAAATACAGCGGTGACCACTCGCCCGCGGCAATACGAGTTTGCACGCCTCAACCTCACCTACACCGTGACCTCCAAGCGGAAGCTTCGCCAA
>CAZKOI010000109.1:5086-9828 GCA_964554315.1 uncultured Enterobacterales bacterium
GGAGGGACACGTGTCGGGCTGGGATGACCCCCGCATGCCCACCCTCCGCGGCCTGCGGCGACTGGGCGTTCCGCCTGCCGCCATCCGAAGCTTCGTCGAGCGAGCCGGCGTGGCGAAGACCAACTCCATCATCGACATCTCGAATTTCGAGTGGGCGGTGAGAGACACGCTCAACACCATGGCGCCCCGTGTGATGGCGGTGCTCGACCCGCTCAAGGTCATCATCGATAACTACCCCGAAGACCGCGTGGAGTGGCTCGACGGATCGTACTGGCCCCACGATATTCCCAAGGAGGGTTCGCGCTCGGTGCCGTTCACGAAGACGCTGTATGTCGAGCGCAGTGACTTCTCAGACGCCCCGCCGAAGGGATGGCGAAGGTTGGCCTTGGGTGTCGAGACCCGGCTTCGCTACGGCTATGTCATCAAGCCGACGCGCGTTGAGCGCGGCCGCGACGGACGCATCAGCGTCTTGCACGTCGAGTACGACCCCGAGACCCGAAGTGGAACCGCTCCAGCGGGTCGAAAGGTCAAGGGCACCATCCACTGGGTCAGCGCAACGGAAGGCATCGAGGTTCCCGTCCACCTCTACGACCGCCTGTTCAGGGTTCCCAACCCCGACAGTGCGGACGGGACCCTCCTCGACCACGTCAACCCGGACTCATTAGAGATCGTGCGGGCCGTCGTCGAGCCAAGCCTCAAGGACGCGCCGAGGGGTAGCCACTGGCAGTTCGAGCGGACCGGGTACTTTGTGGTCGATTCAGGGGCAGACGAACTCCGATTCAATCGAACAGTGGGCCTGAAGGAGACCTGGGGTGTGGACGCGGAAAAGGACGTGCACCCGACGGGCTCCAGCGATGTCCCGTCAACGCCAGCAGCGACAACGAGCGACGATGACCTCAAGCGAAAGCGAAAGCGCAAGGCCAAGACCGAGATTCATGAAGCGTTAATCGCATCCGACCCTGAGCTGGCGACCCGGCTGGTGCGATACCAGACCACGCTAGGGCTATCGGAAAAAGACGCGATCACACTGACCAGCGACCGGCTGCTGTCCGACTTCTTCGAGGAGGCGTCCGCGGGGAGTGACCACCCCAAGAGCGTCGCTAACTGGACCATAAACGCCGTGCAGGGCTGGATTAAAGAACACGGTCCCGAGGCCCTTCGCCTGACCGGTGCGGACCTCGCGGTGCTCGTGGAGCGCATCGAGAGCGACGTCATCTCTTCGAAGGGCGGAAAGGCCGTCTTCGAGGCGATGGCCTCCGCCGGTGGCACGGTGGACGTCGTCATCGATGCCTTGGGTGTCGCACAAATCAGCGATGAGGCGGCTGTTAGTGCGTTTGTGGACGCCGCATTCGAGGCCCATCCGGACCAAGCGAACCAGCTCATCGCAGGAAATCAGAAGCTCTTCGGCTTCTTTGTCGGCGCCGTGCTCAAGGCCTCATCGGGACGAGCCGCTCCCGAGGTCGTCAACCGCCTGATTCGCCAGCGAATGTCCTAGTCAGCCAGGAGGGCGGGGTCGTCTCGGCAATCTGTCGATGACCCTTCGCGTTTGGGTGCACCGGTAGGCGGCCACTCTCGGCCAGCCAGCGCTGCTCAATGGGCAGGGTGGTGTCTTGCCGACCCTGGTCGAAGAGCGTCCGGTTGTCGACCCATGTCGCACCGGAATCCCTCAGAATGGACGCGATTCGGTCGAGATCCTCCCGCAACCAGCGGCAGTCCGATGGAGCAGGGACCTCGGTGCAGTGGCCCATTCCTGCCGGGGAGTTGAGGAAGTAGAGCGGGTCATGATCAACCAACGCGTTGACGGATGCGGCGAGGTTCATCAAGGCCGCTGTTGGAACACCGCGACCGGGTGCAAGCCCTCCACCGGGCACGGTCACACCGGCGTGATCGACGGCGAGGATGAGCACGCGATGCCAGACCCAGTTGAAGAGATAGCTCGTCGATGCAGCCGCACCGATGGGTCCTGGAACCGCTTCCGGGTTGGCATAAATCTGGCCTTGCTCGAGTACGACCGCCCGCTCCACCAGATCGTCCGCGAAGAGGCCAACCACGATGCGGTCAAACCGTTCGTGAGCGAGCTGATGGTGCACCATTCGAAACGCTCCGCAGTACCCGCTGGCATTCACGCCTGCGTTCAGGATCTCGACGGGGCGCCCCTGTGCGACAGCGAGCTTCTCGCCCACGCGCGACGCCCAGGACTGCTCGGGCTCCACGCCACGCCCAAGGGTGACCGAGTCGCCAACAAAGAGCACCCGCAGCGGCGGCCCTTCACCGCCTCCCAGGCGCCGCCGCCATGCGAGAGGAGGCTCTTGATTCGTGTCCACTTCGACACAAGCAGGAAGCTCTGTGGAGAGGCCAAGAGAGAGCGCATGGTGCTCCGCTCTGAAGGCCTCTGGATGCGCGCGCATGCTGGGGAGAGAGCCGGTAGCTCGGAGGCCAAGCTCGGCGCACAGCAAGAGCACGGTGCCTACGAGAGCCCAGCGGGCCCCGCTCATCGCGACAGGATCTCGTCAGGGCGCCAGACCCGTTGTAGGCGCGACTCCTGCCCTGGGGTGAGCACCGCCTGCGCCACCGCCCCGACCGGAAAGGGCACGATGTGGCCCTGAATGTTCGACACCGTCGTCTCGAGGCCAGGGTTGTGGGCAACAACGAGCAAGGGGTCAGCCCCGCGCCCGCGCGCATGAATGACCTCAAGAATGGTCATCGCGTCGGCGTTGTAGAGACGGTCAAGGACACAGACTTCGACCTCTCCCAGGACACTCAAGAGGCCTTCGACGGTCTCCTGGGTTCGTCGCGAGGGCGACACCAGCACACGCGCGGGAATCAACTGGTGGGCATGGAGAACCTCACCCATGGATATTGCCGCAGCTCGGCCCCGAGGCGTCAGCGAGCGCTGAAGATCAGACTCGTCGCCCTCTCGCGCCGCCGCCTCACAGTGCCGCATGAGGAGCAGGTTCATGGCAGGTCCGCCCAGTCTCGAGGCACCAGGTAACGGAGGTACAGCTCTTCCTCTCGGGAGCCCGCCTCGATCGGGTAGCCGTAGGTCCATGCCACTTGAGGAGGCATCGAGCACATCACAGCCTCGATTCGCCGGCCCGACTGGATGCCGTACTGTGTTCCGCGATCGTAGATGAGGTTGAACTCCACATATCGGCCCCGACGCATGAGCTGGAAGGCGCGCTGCTCCTCGGTGAATTCGTGGTCACAGCGCCGCTCGAGGATGGGGACATAGGCCGGAATGAAGCTGTCCCCGACCGCCTGGAGAAAGGCGAAGGTGGTCGACCAGTCAGCGAGCTTGAGGTCGTCGAAGAAAATCCCTCCGACCCCCCGAGGCTCACGTCGATGGGGAAGGTAGAAGTACTCGTCGCAGGCTTGCTTCATCTCCGCATAGAGATGAGCCCCGAAAGGGGTGACCGCCGCACGCGCCGTCCTGTGAAAGTGGGCGGCGTCCTCGTCGAATCCATAAATAGGGGTGAGGTCATACCCTCCGCCTACCCACCACACGGGCGCCTCCCCCTCCTTCGTAGCGACAAAGCAGCGGAAGTTGGCGTGAGTGGTCGGTGCAAAGGGATTGGTGGGGTGAACGATCAGCGAGAGCGACACCGCCTGGAAACCTCGGCCGGCCAGCTCGGGCCTGCGCGCTGAGGCTGCGGCGGGGAGCTGCAGCCCGATCGAGTGCGTAAAGTTGACCCCGGCCCGCTCTATGTGCCGTCCACCACTCAACACTCGCGGCGCACTCAGTCCCCCGTGCGGCGTATCCTCGGCATCTTCGACAAACCGGGCCTGACCATCCACACGCTCCAGGGCATCACAGATGCGGGCTTGAAGCGCGCGCAGAAATTCGCGCACATGTTCGGGTCGAGCGTCCATGCCCTCGCTGTAACGTGGTTACACATGACCTGTGTTGCAGCAGTGTCCCCTCCCCGTGCTCTCCGAGACCGATGAATGGATCATCGTGGCTAAGCCACCGCGACTGATCGTTCACCGAAACGAGCACCATCGTCAGGCACAGGCCTGCCTGCAGTGGGTACGTGACCAAGTCGGTCAGCGGGTGTATCCCGTTCATCGGCTGGACTTTCAGGCATCCGGGTGCCTGATCTTTGCGAAGGAGAGGGCCGCTGCCGGACCGCTCCACGAGGCGCTGCGCGCGGGCGAGAAGACCTACCTGGCCTTCGTTAGGGGTTTCTTCTCACACGATGGTTCGGTGATGGTGGACACACCGATGAAGGACGACAAAGGTGTGCTGAAGGATGCGAAGAGCCATGTTCGCTACATTGGCCGCTCGCATGAGCCCCGCTGCTCTCTCCTCAGCGTGCGCCCTGTTACGGGCCGATTCCATCAGGTCAGGCGCCATGTTCGAGACCTTCATCACCCGTGCATCGGCGACTCGGAGCACGGCGACAGCAAGGTCAATCGGTGGTGGAGAGAAAACACCGCTGCGACCCGGCTTGGCCTGCACTGCCTCCACCTGAAGCTCGACCTTCCTGACGGGACCGAGATCCGAGTGAGCTCCCCCCTGTTTGAGGACCAACATCAGGTCTTCAGCCGCATGCCGTGGTGGGAGGAGGCTCGCAGCGTCGAGCCCGCGCTCGACCTTCCCCCTCTGCCCCTCCCCCTCGAAGTGCCCGATGACGTGCTCGATGCCGACGGAGAGACGACCCCGTTGACCGACGCCGCCGCGAGGTTTGAGTGAGACGCGAACTCAGCATCTTGCTGATCGTGGGCGGGTGCTCTCCCAGCGC
>CAZKOI010000110.1:0-9784 GCA_964554315.1 uncultured Enterobacterales bacterium
TCGCATTGGTGGGTGTTGGGCCTGCTGGCCATGGTTTCCCGGCGACGAGTTGGGATGAGGACATAATATGGTTCTTTTGATTAGTCTTTTGGCCACCGCGCACGCGGATGCGACCCTCACCGGCTCGTGGGTGAGGATCCATTACAACAGCAACGGCACCTGGAACAACGGCTCCAGCCGCGGCTACCAGGTGCAATCGGGCGACGGCGCGTGGCAGGATGTGACCTATCCAGGCTCGCCGTGGATGCAGATGACCGTGGAGTACAACATCGGCGGCGCGGCCTACAGCTACCGTGGCAACTGGTCTGGCGGCGGCTTTGGTTGGTCAACGGTCTCCACGACCGATCTCTCGGAAGGAACCCTCAATCACATCAGCCATGTGATGAACATGGGCTCGCTGCGAGTCACCAAGGATGAGATCTGGGAAGACTCCTCAAAGATCGTGACGCTGTCCTTTGTCGTCGAGAACACGTCGGCCTCGACCATCTCCAACTTTCGCATCATTCACGGGTACGACCCCGACACGGACTACTACCGGTACGGCAGCTTCAGCACGTACAACGACCGGTCATCAGACAACCTCTACGTGCAGGCGGTGGCGCCCTACAGCAACCTGACCGTTGCCTACGGTGTCTGTGATCCTTCGAAGCAAGATGTGGGTGTCACGGGCTGGGACGCGGACGCGGACGCCTACCTCCGAGACGACGGTGGCTCATCCGGCGATAACACCATTCACTGGCGGCACAAAGAGACCTCTATTGCGCCCTACGAGTCCATCGTGTTCTCGGGCTTGGCGGTCTTTGGCGTCAACGCAACGGACGCGCGCAATCAGTACGACGACAACGGAGAGGAGGCCTGCAATGGCGCGGTGTGTGACCTCGACGAGGATGGCTACGAGCGGCCAGAGTGCGGCGGTCTCGACTGCGATGACGACGATCCCTGGGTAAACCCTGCCGCGATAGAGATTCCCTACGATGGCGTCGACAACGACTGTGACGGGGAGGACCTTGCTGATGTTGACGGAGACGGCTTTGACTGGGATGGCGTCGGAGGCTTGGACTGTGACGACGGAGATGCTGCCGTCCATCCTGATGCCAGAGAGATAGCGTACGACGGTGTCGATAACGACTGCGACGGGACGGACCTGACCGACGTAGACGGCGACGGACATGACTGGATTGGTGCTGGCGGAGATGACTGCGCGGATGGGGATGCGACGATCTACCCGGGCGTGGTCGGCGAGACGCCGGATGGCACCGACGAGGATTGCGATGGCATCGTGGATGAAGGCACAGCGCTGTACGACGATGACGGTGACGGGTACACGGAGACGGCCGGAGACTGTGATGACGGCGATCCCGGCGCCCATCCGGGCGCTGTAGAGGTTCTCGACGGCACGGACGAGGACTGCGACGGGCTCATCGACGAAGGCACCGACGGATACGACGATGACGGCGACGGCTTCACCGAGCTCGAGGGTGACTGCTCGGACAGCGACCCCGATGTGTCTCCTGCCGCGGAGGAGATCTGGGGAGACGGGATCGACAACGACTGCGACGGAACCGTTGATTCCGGTGCGACAGATGTGGATGAGGACGGATATTCAGCGTCGGCGGGGGACTGTGATGACCGAGACGACGATGTTCACCCAGGGGCAGAGGAGCTGCCTGACCTCGTCGACAACGACTGCGATGGCCTGGTGGACGAGGGGACGGAGTACTACGACGACGACCACGATGGCTACTCAGAGGTGGATGGCGACTGTAACGACGCGGACTATGGCGTCGGGCCCGATGCACTGGAGGTGCCAGACGGCAAGGACAACGACTGTGATGGCGATGTCGATGAGGACACATCGCTCTCCGACGATGATGGTGACGGCTTCTCGGAAGAAGCCGGTGACTGTGACGATGCGGACGACAGCGTGCACCCCGGTGCGGTCGAGATTGAAGACAACGGCGTCGACGACGACTGCGACGAGGACGTCGATGAGACGCCTGGGGACATCGACGGCGATGGCTACAGCGTTGAAGACGGTGACTGCGACGATGAAGATGGCTGGGCGAATCCTGGCGCGCCAGAAATGTGTGACGGCCTGGACAACAACTGCAACGGAGAGATCGACGAAGGGTGCGTCGACGAAGTTGATGGTGATGGCGTCGCCGCGGGTGAGAAGAGTGCGTGCAGCACGCTCGGTGGTCGCGGAGGGGGCATGCTTTGGTGGCTCCCGATCGCGGCTGCAGCGCTTCGTCGGCGAGGCGGCGGGAGCCTGAGCGCTTAGCGGTCGTCAACCGCGACGAGCATGGGCCCCAGCAAGAGGAGGTCGGTGATCAACGCGGCGAGTACCGCCCAGGCCGTGAAGCCACCCAGGTAGAGGAACCCCTTGAACTCGCTGAACCCCAAGACCAGCATGCCCGCGATGAGAACCATCGAGGTGTCGAACATGGATCGACCCGCGGTGCTGTAGGCGTGCAGCGCGGCGTCGGTTGAAGATCTCCCAGGATTTTGCTTCCTCCAGCGTTCGTATGCGGCCAGAAAGTGAATGGTGTCATCGACAGCGATGCCGAGTCCGATGGAGAAGACCATCGCCGTTGTGGGTTTGAGTGCTATTCCTGTGAGTCCCAGGGCACCGAGTACCGCAAGCAGCGGCAGAATGTTTGGCGTCAGCGCAAGAAAGACGCGTCGGAGGGAACGTGTGGAGATGGCCCATGCAATGCCGATGAGGCCGATGGCCAAGGCAAAACTGCCGACGAACTGACGAGTGAGGGTCTGATTGATCCACTGGATGATGTAGGCGACACCGGTGATTTGAATTCGGGGTCCTTCGGAGCCAAGAACCTCAGCCGACTTTTGGGTGAGCGCTTGCGCCAGGTTCGTCGTGGCCTCGCCACCTTCGTCATGTACACGGAGTAAAATCCGAGTCCGATTACTGTCCTCGATCAGAAGGTGTGGAACAGGATCTTGGTCCCCCATTCCCAGCGCAAAGAGGGCCTGAGCGGCGGCCTCGCGAGAGGGAGGAAGGGTGGACCCTGCCGGGCCGGAGAGGGTGGTCCAGGCCAGCTCCGTGAGGTCGGAGATACTGGTCGCATGTCCGACAGTGGGCTGCTCGCGAAGCCAGGTCGTCAAGGCTGCAATGGCCTCGAGGTTCTTCGGCTCCCGTACGTCGTCGGGAAACTCGATGTCGACACTCATGGGTAAGACCGCGCCCATCTGGTCTTCCATGAACGCTTGGTCTTTCCCCGCGGTGGTGTGGTTGAGATCGGCCAAGAGCCGATACGCTACCTCCGTCTGACTTCCAAGAATAGAGAAGACGAAGGCGGCCACTGCGAAGGCGGGCAACAAGACGCGGCGGTTTTGGATCGACCAGCTACCCAGGCGCACCATTCGATCACTTCCACCCGTCGCGTGGGCTCGCGCTGAATATCGGGGCGGCTTGATGCGGGCGAGCACGGGTGGCACGAGCAGAAAGGTGGTCGCATAGGTGATGATCACCCCGATGCCCGCGCCAAGTCCAAACATCTGAACTGTCGGTAGGTCCGTCCACGCCAGAGCCAAGAACCCCACGGCGGTCGTTGCCGTGGTGAGCATGCACGAGAACCCAATCTCTCTCGCGGCCCGCCTTGCGGCCTCCTTTAGCGCACCAGGGTCCTCGTTGGCGGTCTCGACGTGGTCCGAGAATCGATGGACCAAGTGAATGAGATCGGAGGTCCCAACCACGACGACGACACTAAAAAACGCGGGCGAGAAGGTGTTCACGACGCCGCCAGCAGCGACGTATGCTGCGGCCGCAGACATCATGCCGAGGCTGATAGAAGCCGCACCCAAGAGCACCTGGCGCCAGTCCCTGAAGCTCAGGACGAAGAAGATGCTGGCCACGAGCAGAGAGGCTGGGATCAGGACGCCCAAGTCCGCCAAGACGAGTCGCACGTACGCGGTCCGAATCACCGGCATACCGGCGAGATGCCACGGCCCGTCGAGGTCCGCGATGACCGCCTCGACCTCTGAGAGCAGCGCTTCACGACCTTCATGGTTGTTGTGCGGTTGGGCGATGCGCACGATGATCGCGCCGCCGCTCCCGTCCATTCCCACCACCGCGCCTCGCGCCAAAGGGTCAACGTCGTCGGGGCGAAGCGGCCGCATCGTCAGCGTTCCGTTGATGTCTTGCAGCCGCTCCATCGTGTGAGGTGAGACTGTGGAGTCCACTCCCGGAATCCGCTGGATTTGCTCCTCAGCGATGCGGAGCTCCATGGCCCAAGGGTCGCCCTCGCGCGCCAAAAAGAACGTGTCGTCGTCTGCCCCATAGGCCTCCCGATGCTCGCGGTAGACCTCGGCCAGCTCGCTCTTTTGCGGGTAGAGCTGCTCCATCGAGAAATCGACTGTGGCTTGAGGGAGCGTGAGGCCAATCCAGGCCAGCAGAAGAATGATGACTCCCGCTGCGGCCCGACCGTGGTCGATAGGCCAGGAAATCGCTCCTTCAAACGCCTTAGTGAATCGTGTCATCGGCGCCGGGTGTTTGCCCCCATCCCTTCCCGCCGTCGATGACATCGAAGGTCGACAGACGCTGCTTGATGCGTCGCTGCTTGTAACGGAGGAAGGCCTTCTTGAGCCCGCCCGAGAGGCCCCCTTTGAGCCAGAGGTAGCCGCTGAGCCAGCCGGAGAGCCACATGGCGGAGTCCAGTGTTCGGCCGTCCAGGAGGTTCAGCAAGCAGAGCAGGCCCGAGCCCCACGCGACCCAAGCGGCCTTCACCGGCAGAATAAACATCAGGAGGATGGTGGCGTTGGGTCGACTCAAGCCGAAGAGGACCAGAAGCGCCGCTAAGAAGGGCTCGATACCGAACCACACCCCGTTGATGTGAACGATGCCGGTGAGGAGCATCAGGAAGCCGAAGATGATGCTGCCGAAGTAGGTAAAGACGGCGAACGTCTTCAGTCGCTGGGGCGTGAACATGGGCTCGACCGCCGGCAAGATGAAGAAGAGGAAGAGCCAGTCGAAAAACGCGCGGGTCACGCTGCCGTTTAAGAACCACCCGGTGAAGGGTTGCCATGGCTGAAAACCGGCGCCAAACGGCATCCATCCGAAGGTGGCCAGCATGGGGACGCCGACGAAGCTCTCGAGAATCTTCTGCACCATGAAGAGCCCCACCAGCGCTGTGAGGAGCAGCTTGGTGAGCGGGGTGAAATTCACCCCACCGCCTGACATTCTCATTCCCGTCCGCATCGTGCCTCCGGCTGATGTCTAACACGTGATATGACGCCGAATGTTCCTCCTGTTGTTGATGACCGTTTTGAATGCGCTCGCCCATCCGTTTGGGTCGAAGCTCTACGGGCACAAGACGGAGGTATGGCTCAGCGCTGAACGTGTCGAGGTTCGGTACCTCCTCGAGGTGCCGACCCCCGCCATGATGGCGGACCTGCGCCGCTTCATGGCCGACATTGAGCAGCCGACGCAGGCGGACCAGGATCGCCACACGGCGGCCATACGAGACGAGCTTCGAGATGGCCTCCGTCTGCTGGTGGATGGGGAGCCTCAAGCGTGGGAAGAGGTTCAACCTGAGGCGCCGAGCGGCGTGGGCGACACACGGTTCATCGCGTACCATGTTGCGTTGAGGTCGCCCCTACCAGCCGATGCTCAGACGCTCAATTTAGTGAACAGCAACTGGCCAGACGAGCGCGCACTGTTTGCCACCGATGTCTACATTGGTCCAGGTGTCGTGCTCGATGCATCAAGCCAGATCGACGTTGACGCGGACGGACACATCGCCTACGACCGCGGCGGTGCCTGGCGGGGCGAGGAGCGGGAGCGAGAGCTTCGGCTTGCCTTCCGGGTTCAAGATGGGCTCGAGGGTCGGCTGATCACGGGGTTTCGGCGAATCACGCAAGGTTCGACGGCAGAGTTTGCAGACGCAGCCGCGGTGCTGTCGACGGCGGAGCCAGAAATCTTGCCCAGCCTCGTAAAGGGTGAGCTCACCCCTAGAGCCGTCATCGTGGCTCTTTTGCTTGCCCTTGTTCTGGGGGCGGCCCATGCGTTCTCGCCGGGGCACGGTAAGGCTCTGGTGGCCGCGTATCTGCTCGGAGAGCGGAGGACGATTCGACACGCACTCATCCTCGGCGGAGTCATCACTGTCACGCATACCGTCACGGTGTTCATCCTCGGCGCGGTGGCACTCATGCTCTCCCATGTCATGTCGCCCGAGGTCCTGCTTCCGTGGATGCAGCTTGCGAGTGGCGTGCTCGTTCTGGGGGTGGGTGGGCAGTTGCTGTTGAAGCGTTGGCGCTCAGCCAGGGCGGCCGCGCGCTCTGTGCGTGAACACCATCGTGGTGACTCCGCCGCCGACCATGTCCACCACCGTCACCACCACCACGACCACCACCACGACCACCACCACGGTCACCACCACGGTCACTCATCCCATGCCAATCACGTTGCCCTTGCCGCTGCACACGCTTGTGATATGGCGGTGGGTCGACCACCGAGAGATCTGATTGCTCTGGGTGTGTCCGGTGGAATAGCACCGTGTCCCTCGGCTTTGGTTCTCCTGCTCACCGCCATCAGCTTTCACCGGATTGCCTTCGGGCTGGTACTCGTCACCTTCTTCTCGTTGGGCTTGGCCGTTGTCGTGTCTGCCGTCGGCATCGCCGTTGTGCTCTTGGGGGACCGAGTAAACGGACGAGCTGGGGACCTCGCGGTCATGCGGCTGCTTCCCTCCTTCAGCGCGGCCGTGATCACCGTGCTCGGGATGGCGCTAACCGTGGGCGGGTTTAGGGCAGTTTTAGGTCTTCTGTAGGCCCTCCACCAGGGAAAATCCCACTGAACGGCTTGCCAGATGAACCGATGTTCAGTATGGTGGGTGTCAACGTGGAGTTTCAATGGTCGATTTGTCGCAGCGCCAGTCCGATGTCCTTGATTTTGTGGCGCAAGCCATCGAGTCCAGAGGACTGCCGCCGAGCTATCGAGAGATTGGCGATGCGCTCGGGATAGCCTCGACGAACGGCGTCTCTGATCACGTCAAGGCGCTGATCAAGAAGGGCTACCTCAAGAAGATTGAGGATGGCTCGGGCAAGGCGAGGGGCCTACAACTCACCGCCAAGTCGAGATCGATGCATGCGAATGAGAACATGATCGAGATTCCGTTGCTCGGCCACGTCGCCGCAGGTGCCCCGATTCTAGCAGAGGAGCACCATGACTCTGTGATCCACTTCGATGCCAACCTCCTCCGGGGTGATGGTCCGACCTTTGCGCTCAAGGTTCGGGGAGACTCGATGATTGAAGAGGGTATTCACGGTGGTGATGTGGTGATCGTACGGCAGCAGTCGACCGCCCGAAACGGCGACATCGTTGTGGCGCTGGTCGAGGGCGAGGCCACCGTGAAGTATTACTTCCATGAAGGCGATCGCATCCGCCTGCAGCCTGCGAACTCGGCCATGGACCCGATTTTTGTCGGGCCCGACCAGGAGACCCTCATTCAGGGTACGGTGGCAGGGGTCGTTCGGGTCTACTGAGACCTAAATCTGGCCAAGCCCGATTGCGGCGAGGCGGTTCTTCAAGAAGTCGTCGGCCGTGATGTCCGGTTTTGGTTTGGGGAAGCCGGGTCCTCTGCACTTTTCGAAGACACTCAGCACTACATCCGGTCGGGGGTGCACGAAGAAGGGTAGGCTAAATCGCCGCGCGCCGCCATCGGCGGGATTTACGACACGGTGGGTTGTCGCAGGCAACACGCCGTTCGTCACTCGAGCGATCATGTCTCCAGAGTCCACAATTATCTCCCCTGGCTCGGCGTTGACGTCCATCCAAGACCCGTCTCGTCGCAGGAGTTGAAGGCCAGAGGCGGTGGAAGTGATCAGCAGGGTGATCAGATTGATGTCTTCATGCGCTGCAGCACGAATGGCACCGGGAATGACCGTGTGGTCGTCGAGTGCCGGGTAGTGGAGCGCCCTGAGGATGGTATTGCCTTCGACGGACATGCCGCGAAGGGTACCGTCGGGATTGCCTAGGTACTTGTCGAGGGCATCGAGGAGGTCGAGCGCGCACGCTTCCAGGGCGCTGTAGACCTCGAGCAGTACGGACCTAAAGCCCTCGATCTCCGGCCAAACGTTGGGCGAGTACACCTTTGCCAAGGGGTTATCTCCGTCGAACTCGCGCCCGACGTGCCAGAACTCCTTGAGATCAGGGAGGTGTTGATCTTTGGCGTGCTCCATCCGAAACGGCGTGTAGCCCCGCTGGCCTTGCATTCCCTGGAGGTAGAGCTTTCTCTTCTCGGCCATTGGCTGGTCAAAGAATGCAGTGAGTCGGTCGTAGGCCCGTTGAACGAGCTCCGGCTGTACGTCGTGTCCCCGGACACGGACAAACCCATAGGTCTCAAGGGCTTGTCCAAGCGTGCTGATGAAGTCACGACGGCGGTCCGGGTGAGACCAATCGGTCATATCGATGAGTGGCACTGAGTGGGTCACTGATTCCTCCGACTCCGTGATGGTACCAAGGGTACTAGACGCTCCCAAGTGACCCCGCCAAATGGGCGGTAGTATGCTCGTGATATTCGAAGATAAAGGTCTGCTTTAGAAGATCCCAAGCCCTTGGTTTGGCCCCAATAATGACCGCCCCGCGAGTGGAGCAGTGAAATTTATCCGCTCTAGGCTCCGCTGAACCTCGGTCAGTGAAGCGTAATGGACGCGATGAGGTCTTCCTCAGAGAGCTCGGTCTTCGCGAGACCGAGCGCCACAGCCAGCTTTGCGATGTTCGCGTTGGTTGTGGCTACTTGCCGGCTCACGGCGGAGATGAGCACGCGCCTGAACGCAGCGGCCACCGGCCCTTCGCCATCGAGGAGCTTCTCGATGTCCTCGGCACTGATCTCGAGCACGTCGATGCATCCCTCAGCGCGCAGCGTGGCCGTCCTCTTCGGGACACCCATTGTCCCTGCAAAACCGATCAATGCGGGGGCTGAAACCCGAGCTATTTCGATGTTCTTCCGCGTCGACAAGAGCCGATAAACCACGACCTGCCCTGAACCGAGCACCCACATTCGGTCGGCTTCATCTCCTTGCCGACACAGCTCCAGCTTCTCGTACTGGCGTAAGCTGAAGAGGCGAGAGAGCGCAGCGATGGTCTCAACGGGTGTTCCCTCTAGCCCGGGCAGGCTGCTGAGTATGTGTTGGCGCTCATCCATCGTTCACCACGGAGAGAGATGGACTGCCGATGATGGACTGCAGCGCGCCAAGCAGGGAGCTATTGCCTCGTGCGCTGAGCATCGCCTCCAGCCGGGCGTTGGTCTGGGTTACACGCGCTGCGAGGTGATCCATCACCGTTCTATCGAGAGCGTCAACCGCGGAACTGCCTTGAGCGAGGAGCGAGAGGTAGGCGGTACGCGGGAGGACGGCGACAATGCCCTCTGAGGTTCCGACCACATCGGCGCCTCGGCTTGACCCGGAATAGAACGCGGCCTCGCCGGCAATGCTGCCCGGCTCGAGCGTTGCCACCCGATAGCTATGATCGCCGTCACGAACACGAACCTCGGCTGTACCGGCGAGGACCTCAAGAAGTCCGCGGCCGTCTGATCCGTCGGCGATCAAGACCTGTCCTGAGCTGAAGGGCCGTACCTCGAACCGAAGGGCTAAATCGCGGCGCTGTGCATCCGTCATGTGTGCCATGAGCTGCGATCTCAGGAGCGCTTCAACCATGTGGGGCTGGGTAGGCATTTGAGAGGCTAACCGAAAAAAGGGTTGACGCTTGGCCGGGTTGTTCAAAGGTTGTCATGGATGGCCGGTGGCGGGTTCTCGAGGGGATCCGCCA
>CAZKOI010000111.1:0-9765 GCA_964554315.1 uncultured Enterobacterales bacterium
TGTCCTGGAGCGCCCCGCCGAGGACCTCGGACGCGCTCGCGCTCTCGCCGTCGAGCCCGACCTCATCATCTGCGATGAGTCCGTCTCCGCCCTCGATGTCAGCGTCCAAGCACAAGTCCTCAACCTCCTCAAGGACCTCCAAGCCGAGTTCGGGCTGACCTACATCTTCATCTCTCACGACCTGAGCGTGGTGAAGTTTATGAGCGACATGATGGCGGTCATGAATGGCGGTAAGTTTGTCGAATTCGGGCCCTCCGAGGCCATCTATTCCAGCCCGAAGGAGGCCTATACAGAGCGCCTAATCGAGGCGATTCCGAGGGATAGCTTGGACCAGATCGAGAAGCGGCAAGCCGAGCGCATGGCCGCACAGGGGCAGAAGGCATGAGCACGCTCCTCACCAACGCCCTCAGTGCACTCGCGATCGTCGGCGCGTCGTGGTTTGTCGGCGGCTGGATCGCCGGCATCTTGGGCTCTGTCCTCGCCCAAACCCGCATCGACCCCATGGTTCGTGCGCTCCTCGTGCGTCTCACCAAGCCGCTGGTGTTTGGGCTCGCCGTCGTCGCGGCACTCAGCCAGATAGGCGTGGACATCCGCGTGCTGTTGGCCATCCTGGCCTCGGGAGCATTGGCCGTCGGACTTGGACTCGCCGGACCCGTCTCCAGCCTCATCGCCGGCGGAATCATTTTCTCACGTCGACCCTTTAGGACGGGAGACCATGTCACCGTCGCCGGCATTCGGGGAACCGTTGTTGGCATTGGCTGGCTCAGCGTGCTTCTCGATGAGGAGGACGGCACCCGAACCATCGTCCCCAACCGCCTCGTGGTCGGCGACGCGATGCGAATCCACTCAAGGGCCGAGTGAACCCTGCCCGCCTCACCCAAGGAGATGAGATGACACCCGAAGAGATGATTGATGCCTGCAAAGAGCACACCCTGTTCTCGTGGTCCGCACGCGGCAAGGTCAGTCCATTGCCCATTACCCGAGCCGAGGGCATCTACCTGTACGGCCCCAGCGGCGAGAGGTGGATGGACTTCAACTCTCAACTAATGAGCGTCAACATTGGTCACTCTCATCCACGCGTCGTCCAGGCGATGAAGGATGCGGCGGACGGCGTCATCTACGCGTTTCCGGGTGCGGCCACACCGTCTCGTGCCGCGCTCGCCAAGCGTCTTGCGGGCCTGCTGCCCGACCCCATCAACACCTTCTTCTTCACCCTCGGCGGTGCAGAGGCCAACGAGAACGCCATCAAGCTCGCCCGACTCTATACCGGACGCCACAAAATCCTGAGCCGCTACCGCAGCTACCACGGCGCCACGAACGCCTGCATGCAGCTCACAGGAGACCCCCGGCGGTGGGCGAACGAGCCCGGTACGCCGGGCTTCGTGAAGGTGATGGACCCGCATCCGTACACCTACAGCTTCGGAACCAATGACGAGGAAGTCGTACGGAACAACCTCACCTACCTCGAAGAGGTGATTCAGTACGAGGGCCCCGACAACATCGCGGCGATGTTCATCGAGACGGTCACGGGCACCAACGGCATCCTGCCTCCACCCCGAGGCTACTTGAAGGGACTTCGAGCGCTCCTCGACAAGTACGGCATCCTCCTCGTCTGTGATGAGGTCATGGCCGGCTGGGGTCGGACGGGCCGTCTCTTCGCCTTCGAGCATGCCGACATCGTGCCCGACATGGTCTGCATGGCCAAGGGCTTGACCAGCTCGTACGTACCGCTCGGTGCGGTCGGCATGAGTGATGCTATTGCTCGGCACTTTGATGAGAACGTCTTCTGGGGAGGGCTGACCTACAACGCCCATGCCTACGCCTGCTCCGTGGCGATGGCCACCATCGACGTCCTGCTGGATGAGGGCATGGTGGAGAATGCCGCGAGGCTCGGTCCCATCATGGGCCAACACATGGCGGACCTCAAGGCCAAGCACCCCTCGGTCAAGACGCACCGAAACATCGGATTGTTCGGCATGGTCGACCTGCAGCAGGACGCGAGCGGCACTCCTATGGCCCCCTACAACGGCTCTCACCCCGCCATGGGTGAGTTCAATGCCTACCTGAAGGACAACGGACTCTTCACCTTCTGCCGCTGGGGAAGCTTTATGTGCAATCCTCCGCTGTGCATCACCGAGGAGCAGCTTGCGGAGGGCTTTGCCATCATTGATCGCGGCCTAGAGATCTGCGACCGTGTGGTGACCGGCTAGGCGGGCCAGCCCATTCCGGTGGATGTCCAGGCCATACGGGCCTGCTCTTGGTTCGTTCCAAGGGCAGCCACCGTGAGGAGCCGTTGCGCGTGCTCAGGGTCCGTCGTGAACACCAGACCTTCGGTCTCTCGAACACGACCGATGAAGGCCGACCGGTCCTGATAGCCCGCATCCTTCAGTGCCGCGTCGTCTACATGGAACCAGCCACCTCTGAGACCCGTCGATCGATGGAGCTCGAGCGCAATCCGGCCCATCGTCGCCCTCGCATTGACCTCGAGCACAGGGAAGAGCCTCGGGCCCTCGGTAGCCTCGATGATCATGCAGTCGATTCCGACGGGCCCGCGCACACCTCGCTCCCAGAGCCGGTCGCCGACGAAGGTCGCCATGGTCGCTATCGCTTGGTTGACCTGGCTGCCTTGACCGCCACCATGGAGGCTCCTCAGGAGGTCCCTGCTCACGCCCTCTCCCCAAGGTCCGATGACAGCCCCTCGATAGGTTCCTTGCGAGGTCGTCCAGAATCGGGTCACTCCAACCTGGCGAGACCCACTCGGCCCCACCTCCAGCTGCACGGAGAGATCGGCTAGCCGGGTACACCATGGCTCGATCAGCAGCGGTCCCTGCTTGAGCTGCTTGAGTACCCAGCGGGCTGCGGAGGGGTGGTCGAGCAACACACGATGCTGACCCGAAGCCGACAGCGGTGCCTTGGCCATCCAATTTGAACCTAGAGGAATCTGGTCGGGATGCTCGGCCACTCCTCCAAGCTCCGTCGCCCAAAGTGGTCCCGGGTGACGGGTCACGAGGGCCTTTCGAAGCGCGAAGCTGTCTAGCTTAGAAACCGACCGGACCTGCTCGACTGTCCCCCACGGGGCCTCGGGGCCGAGTACTCGAGCACCGAGAGACTCGATTTGATCGACAAACTCCGGAATGGCTACACCGAGCCGATGAAGCGGAAGGAGAACCTCGAGGCTAGGCCGACGGGCGACGACCACGTCCTCTCGGTGGGCCATGAACATGGTCAAGCTCGCGAGGTCATCCTGCACAAATCGAGCCGAGTCCCTCGGGGTACGGCCCGCGGCTCGCTCTTCGATGAACGGATCGAATGTGAACATTCTCGGTGGGCGTCCGCGAGAGACATTCGTGATCTCCAGTTCGTCAACAAAGGTTGGGTCCAGGCCCGCGCGGAGGCGACTGTCTCTATCGAACACAGGTCCCTTCGCTCGCCCTGGACTGAGCGGAAAGACCAGTCGTTTGGTATAGGCCTCAAAGGTCGCCTCGCCGCAGAGCCGACCAAACCACGCTACGCCGTGCCGTACGTGGGCGATCTCGTCTTCGTGTACCGCTCTCAGGACCGCTGCACTCTCGTCGTCTCCGACCGCTGCGAACGCCTGCTCCCAGTAGGAGGCAAAGTCCAGATTGGCCTGCTCATACGTCAGACTGAGCGCGGCAAGAAAGTCCTCGGGTGTGCCGAGATCTGCGACGGTATCCCAGAAGAACGTGCCCACACCAACGTCACCAAGACCGACCCCCCATCGCTCTGCTCGAGCCATGTACAGCTGAAAGTGTCGCTGCTCATCCATGAGAATCTTGGCGAGCCCGCGGCGGAATCCTGAGGGCGCGTCTGGAAACCGCAGGAGAGCCAAAGCCATGAGCTCAAGGGCCTGAAGTTCATGGTGGGCGAAGCTGTGAAGCGCAAGACCTCGGATGCGCTCATCGGCGATGGTCGCCGGCGTGGGCGCGGGAGGGACGCCCTTATCCGAGCGAAGCGGGAGCCACAGCGGACGGCCCGGCTGCTGCGTACCCTCGAGAGGACGACCCGGACGCTGGTCCGTCAACCCCTCCGCCGCACTCAGCTTCAGCCCGAGGTCTCCGGAGAACAGCACCGCCTCGGCGAACGCTCTGATCTCCACGGAGCCCCCTTTGGCTGGACCTCAGGCAGCCCAGCCCGAGGTACCGGTCGACCGATCGAGCGGCTACCAGCCGCCCTTCATGATGAACACCATTCCGATGTCCGTGTAGTCTCCCTCGTCGCGCTGAGGTGCACCGATCACGATGTCCGCTGTGCCGTCTCCGTCGATGCTTCCGGACATGTCGATCGACGCGCCCGCCCAGTCTCCGGCCTCGTCACCGAGGTGCTTTGCCAGCGACTCACTGAGGTCAACCGTTCCGAGCAGCGGACCAAACATGATGTAGGCCGCACCCGCATTTGAGTCCGTGGAGTCCTCCGTCCGTGCGCCTATCGCGACGTCCGGAACCCCGTCACCGTCGACATCACCGCCGCCGCTCACCGCGCCGCCGGCAAAGTCATCACCGCGCTCGCCGACCAGCTTGGCGTCTGCTTCGGTGAGAGAGATGCTGGAGCAGAGGTCGCCCTCGGGGCAGAGGAAGGAGGTGTCTCCGTAAACGATGAATGCTGCACCGGAGCCCGCGCCCCCCGAGTCATTGCCCGGCGCGCCAATCACGACATCGTCCAGACCGTCACCGTCCTGGTCACCGGCGGTCGACACCGAGTAGCCCGCCTGGTCACCGCCGTTGATGCCGTGCCAGCGAACGTCCGCCTCCGCTAGATCGATGGTGCCCTCGAAGGCTGATGTGGTCGAACCCGTGCTCACCGTGGAGGAGAGCACCAGGTACGCCGCACCGACGTAGCTTCCGCCCTCCGTGGCGTTGGGTGCACCGATGAGCGCATCGTCCAGGCCGTCGCCGTCAAAGTCCCCTGCGTTCGCGATCGCCGCACCCGACTCTTCGCCGTTGCCCGCGCCGATGTAGCGGACATCCGCGAACGAGAGATCGGTGTCTGCCGAGATGGGTCCGCGAATGAGGTAGGTGGCTCCCATGTCTGACGCGATGCTGTCGTGAGCAGGCGCACCAATGTAGAAGTCGGCGTTTCCGTCACCATCGGTGTCGCCCGCAGCGGCCACCACGAGACCGGCGTGGTCATCACCGGCCTCTCCGATGAACTTCGCGTCCGCGTCCTCGAGGGAGAACACACCCGAGACAGGTCCCAGCACAAGGTAGGCCGCGCCGGCCTCCGAGCCGCCGGCGTCCTCCGCGAATGCCCCAACCACAAAGTCATCGAAGCCGTCGCCGTTGGTGTCGCCCACGATGGCCACGCCCGACCCGGCCCGGTCGTGATCGGACTCTCCAACAAAAGTAGCGTCGGCATCAGAGACGTTGTTCGCCCCTGATACGTCCCCTCGCATGAGGTAGGCCGCGCCCTTGGAGAGACCGTCCGCGTCGTGCCTCGAGGCGCCGATCAGCAGGTCATCGTAGCCGTCGCCGTCCACGTCCCCACCGAGCGACACACTCGCACCCGTGCGGTCGTAGGCCCCCTGGCCCGTCACCGTATCGAGAACCTCACACTCGGTCTCCAGCCCATCGCAGTTGTTGTCCTTACCGTCCGAACAAAGCTCGGGCGACCCTGGGCTCGAGAGCGGGTCATCGTCGTCGCAGTCCTCCGCCAGGAGCGGATCCTCGTGGCCGTCGTAGCCGTCACCGTCCGCGTCGTAGAGGTTCCCGTCACAGTTCTCATCCACCTCGTCGTACCAAATCTCCTCGGCACCGGGGTTGATGGTCGGGTCAAAGTCGTTGCAGTCCGTTGAGTCGGTCACCCATGCCACGCCATCCACAGGCTCAGCACAGCGCTCCACGGGCCACGGGAAGTCCGCGTCGCCGTAGCCGTCCCCGTCCGCATCGCGGTACCACTGGAGCGGGAACGGCGCATCATCCTCGTCCGTCTCCCCGTCGCAGTCGTTGTCGATGGCGTCGGCACACACCTCTGCGCTCGATGGATTCACCACCGAGACCGCATCGTCGCAGTCATCCTCATTTTCCACAAAGCCTTCGGGCTGGTCGCAGGCCTCAAGGGATACGGTCGGGTTTCCGAAGCTGTCGTTGTCGCCATCGGCAAACCACCGCACCATTCCGACGGCGTCCTCGTCCTCGTCGTCGATCAGACCATCACAGTTCTCGTCGGTGTCGGAGTCATCGCATTGCTCCTCAACACCGGGGTTGATCGGCACGACGTTGTCGTTGCAGTCAAAGTCAGGACCCCCGTCGCGGTTGTAGTCCCAGAAACGCACCTCGGAGTTCTCCCAGAGCTCGCCGACATAGTCGGACCATACGAAGGTCTCGTCCTCGACGATGTCCGGCCAGGCGGTGCCGCTACCGAACGTGTTCGAGCAGTCCTCATCGTCCATGTCGATCAGGCCATCGCCGTCGTTGTCGCACCCATCCTCGCAGACCGACGCCGCGGTGGGCGTGAGGCCATCCTCGCCAAGCACGCAGGTATAGCCTTCCGGCTGCTCGCAGGACCGGATGGAGTCTGACAGCGTTCCGTAGCCGTCGAGGTCTTGATCCCGGTACCACCGCTTGGCGTCCGCAGAGCCGCCCTCGTCAATCGAGCCGTCACAGTCGTTGTCGACGGAGTCACACATCTCCACGGCTTGGGGGAAGGTCGAGCTGTCGCTGTCATCACAGTCATCGGGCCGCCCCACGTAGCCAATCGGCTGGGTGCAGCCCTTGGTGGTGGAGTCTGGGTCTCCCGCTCCGTCACCGTCCTTGTCCTCGTACCAGTCGATGGCGTCATAGGCCGACGCATCGTTCGCCACGCCGTCGCAGTTCTCATCCACTTGGGCTTCGTCGCAAAGTTCGAGCGCATCAGGGTGAACCGAGGGATCTCGATCATTGCAGTCTTCGGTCTCCGCAAAGCCGTCTTGATCCGAGTCAAGATACGGCGAAAGCTGACGTTCTCCATCATCTTTCTTGGCACAACCGAGGGCGACAACACTCAACAAAATGACGCTTGGACGCATGGAAGATCTCCTGATGCCACGGGGGCTAACCCGACGAACTTACCTCCAAATCGGGTTTGCCGCGAGCCCCTGGGCTCGGAATTCGCTATGAGGAGGTGAAACCTATTGGTCCAGTGGTGTATGGTGACCCGGACCGCAACGAGGCTTATCGATGAACGCATCACGGACTCTCGCACCACTGCGCACACACTCTCTCGGGCTCGCTGGCTTGCTCGCGGTCGGCCTGACCGCACCGTTGAGCGCGAGCGCCCAGGGCTACTCCACGGACATCGAGCTCGTCCGTCCCGTCTTCTCTCACAAGGGCTTGCCCGGCATCGACACGCCCCTCATGTCCGCGCAGCCCACGCTTCGTGCAGGCTTCATGTTTCAGTACGAGCGTGATCCCGTCATTCTCTATCAGTTCGGTGAAGAAGTCGGCGGCGACGGCAACGGCGCCGTGGTCAAGGATCGAAACGCCGTCGCGCTGGGTGTGTCCTACGACTTTACCCCCGTGGTGGGCGCTCGACTGATCTTGCCCATGGGCATCCACGGTGGGTCCGACGTACCTGAGCTTGAGGCCGACGGCTTCGGTCTCGAGGACATCTCTCTGGGGGTGCGCTTCCGCGCGCTGCAGGTGGGGGGCTTTAGCCTCGGCGCCAGGGCCGACTTCACGGCGCCTACCGGAACAAAAGAGTCTTTCCACGGCGAAGAGGGTCTGCGGACCGGTGCCGGTGTCTTGGCCATGTTTGAGTCCGGGCCGCTCTCGGTGTTGTTCGACGCCAACGCGATGACGCGCACCAAGCAGGAGCTCGCCGAGGACTGGACCAACGGCAGCCAGCTCGCGGTCAACACCGGCGTCCGCTACTGGGTCATGCCCGACCGCCTAGCGGTGTGGACCTCGGAGATCTCCCGCGGAGGCTTCAACAACTTCTGGAAGGGCGGCGCGGAGAACACCATCGAGCTGCTCGGTGGTGTGGAGTACAAGCCCGTCAACTATGTCACCCTCCACCTCGGTGCAGGGTCGGCCCTTGCGGATGGTACCGGAGGCACCAAGCAACGGGTTCTTCTCTCCGCCAAGTTCATCCCGATTCCTCCGCCGCGTCCAGACTTTGTCGTCGAGGCCGAGGAGGAGCTCAAGACCGAGCCCGTCATCGAGGTCGCCATCGAAGAGTTCCTCACGGTGGAGAAGAAGTGGAAGGAAGGCGAGCTGGCCCGGGTCGAAGATGAGGCCATCGTCATTCGGGACCCCATCCAGTTTGAGTTCAACACCGCCAACATCCTCCCCGAGTCGCTTCCGACGCTGCACTTCGTCGCCAAGCTGATGAACGAGAATGCCCGCATTGGTCACGTCGTGGTCGAAGGTCATGCCTCCGAAGAGGGAACGTTCATCTACAACTACGACCTCTCGATTCGCCGCGCGCGGTCGATCTGGGAAGAGATCATTACGGCCGGCGTCCACCCCGACCGACTCTCCTACCGCGGCATGGGCGAGGTTGTGCCCCGCAAGAAGGGGACGGAAGAGGCCGCATTGGCGACCAACCGGCGCGTCGACTTCCACATCGTGCACCGGTACAACGAGCTTGACGTGCTCCCTGAGTATCCGGAAGACATCAAGCTTCCGTGGAGCGGGCAGCCCGCGAAGGTTCGGACGCCCGAGGACATCGCACGCAAGATGGCGGAGGACGACGCCCGTCGCCGATTGGAGCGCAACAGCGAAGGTCTCGGGAAGGAAGAAGAAGACGGTGTAGTACCCGTCCCCGCTCCTGAGGAAGACGAGGGGCCTGAGCCGGTACGACTCGAGGAGTCGGACGACGAAGCCGCCCCCGAGGACCCAGAGGACTTTGAAGCAGCACCCGCAGAGGAAGCCCCAGCTCCCGCCCCTGCCGATGAGCCTGCGCCCAGCCCTGCGGAAGATGCCCCCGAGGAGTCTGCGCCGGCTGGCGAATCGACCGAGACACCGGAGTAATCCTCAGCTAGATTTGCAAGAGTCCCTTGGGCGTAGGCCACACCGCATGCGCCCTGCTTCAGAGTCCCATCCACCACCCGGACTTGGGGAAACCAAGATGACCAAAATCCTCACCGCAATCGCGCTCGCTTTGTTTGCCACCCCGGCCTCTGCGCAGGAGTGCTTCAACCGACTCACGCAAGACCTCAACTGCAACGCGGTCGATGCCACGGACGAGGTCGCTGTTGACCTGGAGGACCCGGTCTGCGCATCCAATACCGACGAGGACGGTAACCCCTACCCCAACGCCGACTACTACGTGGAGTACTTCAACTTCGGCTGCCAGTACCTCACCGTCGACATGGACGAAGACGGGGACGGGCTCTCCTACGGCACGGTGACCTTCATCGACACCGATGGCCTGCCCTCAACATCCATCAGCCTCGACTGCGACAACTGCCCCGAGGACTTCAATCCCGACCAAATGGACACCGACTGCGACGCGCTCGGCGACCTCTGCGACAACTGCCCGCTGGTCGAGAATCCGAAGCAAGATAACGACGACGGCGACGCATTCGGCGACGATTGTGACAACTGCATCTACGTCGCCAATCCACACCAAGCCGACCAAGACATGGACGGTCTCGGTGACGCATGCGACAACTGCCCAGCGGTCCCCAATCCGGACCAAATGGATTTTCCACCCTATGCCGAGACAGTCTATTATTATACATATGATAATATCGCCATGATTGTATTGAATTCCGATTACTGGTACTCCCCCACCGTCTGGCGGACTCCTGAACACGGCGGTAACATT
>CAZKOI010000112.1:0-9620 GCA_964554315.1 uncultured Enterobacterales bacterium
AGTCCGGACGGACCGGGTCGTCGGCCCGAAAGCCATCGCCATCAACATCGGTGAGATCCAGGCCATCGCAGTCCTGGTCGATGTCATCATAGGGAATCTCTGGTGCGCCCGGATGAATGGTGAAGTCCGTGTCGTCACAGTCCGTTCCGCCCGTTCCCATTGATGCAAAGCCATCGCCGTCTGCATCGACTCCATCGACGCCATCGCAGTTCTGATCGATGCCATCCCCAAAGGAGTCGCTGGCCGTTGGGAGGATGGTGGGATCGTGGTCGTTGCAGTCCGTCCCCCCGTAGACATCCCAGTCGAAGCCATCGCCGTCTTGGTCGAAGTCGGAATCGCTCCCGCAGTCACTGTCAATGCCGTCGTACCACGTCTCGGGTGCACCAGGGTAGACGCTCGCGCTTCCGTCGTCACAGTCTGTCCCACCGACCTCGGAGGCATCATAGCCATCACCATCAACGTCGACGAGGTCGTCACCATCACAGTCCTGGTCCACCCCATCGTAGGGCAGCTCAATGGCACCGGGAAAGATACCGGCGTCATCGTCGTTGCAGTCGGTGAGGTCGTAGTGCCCATCACCATCGCCGTCGTCGGCATCCGCATTCGGCCCCCCGTAGGCACCGATGTCAGAGCGAGTCCCGTCGACGTCGACAATGCTCGGATCACCGGAGTCAATGCAGGGACTCCCCACGAACAAGTACAGGTCGTCATTGTCCTCGTCACCGTCGATGCTGAAGTCGCGGAAGAGCGGAAGGATCGAGATGTTCCCGCTACCCCCCGTCGGATCGCCCAGTGACCCCGTGTAGTCCCCACCCGAGTTGTTCCCAACGTCGGAATAGTAGAAGTCCGACCCCTCTGCGGAGAAGCTATCCGCAGCGTAGATGCCTCCTCCGTCCTGCCCCGACCAGGCGATGTTGTTCACGAAGGACACGGCGGCATTGTCGAGGTGCAGGTGGGCGCCGTCGTTGAGGGCCGTGTTCCCCGCGAAGGTGATGTTTAGGAGGGTGGACTGCTCGACAGCATCTCGAATGTGCATGCCGCCGCCATCACCGGCCGTGTTCTCCGTGAAGATGCAGTTCTCAACCAAGCCCGCGCCCGCGGCGTCGTTATCGTAGATGGCGCCGCCACGACCGGAGAGATCCGCCGTGTTGCCGTGGAAGACCACACGCCTGAACGTGTACTCGTCGTTGTCGTCAATCTGGACAGCGCCCCCGTTCCCGTTCGGTGCTCGATTTCGGAGAAACGTGCTGTCCTGAACGATGACAGCATCTCCTTCCTCGGCAAACAGCGCGCCGCCGTCATCCTCGGACTGGTTTGACTCGAAGCTGCTCTCATAAATGCTCAGCTGGTGTCCAGGGTTCACCGGCCCGAAGGCCACCGCCCCGCCTGAGCCCAAGCTGGTGGTGTTGTCATCGAAGCTGCACTCGTTGACGGTCAGCGAAGCGGCAACGTCCGCCTTGATAGCACCACCATCGCCGGTGACCGCTACGTTGTTCTGAAACTGCGACTCGGTGATGAACACAGCGCCATCGGGCTGGTAGAGGTAGATGGCTCCACCGGCCTGCTCGGACTCGTTGCCCTCGAACACGGCATCCGACACGGTAAGCTCACCGTCGGTGAATACCCGAATGGCGCCGCCATCCTGCGTGAGCGCCGCATTGTCTGTGAAGGTTCCCCCCACGTCCTCATAGGTCGACTCGCCGCTGACATCGACTGCACCGCCTCGGTCGGCCTCGTTGGAGTCAAAGCTGCAGCCAGTACATCGCACCGTTGCACTGCTGCTCGCACGGAGCGCACCGCCGGCTCGCTGTGCGATGTTGCCCTCAAACGTCACATTCGTGAGCGTGGCGGTCGACCCATCCGTGATCTCGAGGCCACCGCCGTTGTAGGCCTTATTCTCGACAAAGCTTAGGTCCGTCCCCACGAAGGTCGAGGAGCCCTGGAGGTACATTGCGCCGCCCGAGTAGCTGGGACTCGCGGCCTCCGCATCAGAGACACCGCCGCCGGTCCAGTTCACAATGCTTCGGTCGGTCGCGAAGATACCGAGTCCCTGGGACGTGTCGCCGACGGGCTCTTCGATGCTGACGTTGGTCAGGCTCAGGGTTGCGCCATCGAGGAATGCAAACCCGCCGGAGTACTGTGCACTCGGCGCGACCGAAGTTGAGTTCAAAATCGCTACGGCGGCATCAAGCACGTAGATGTTCGCACCGTACTTACCAGAGCTCTCGTCGAAGGTTGAGTCCGTGATGGTGACGTTAGCACCCGAGGCTGCGTACAGATCTGCCCCACGGGCACCCTCGTTGCCTGAGAACTCGATCTGGTCGAGTGTTGGTGATCCGTTCGAGACATAGACGGCTCCCCCCCAGCTCGAATCCCAATCCCCTGCGCCCTCGATCCGGCAGTTGGTGATGACCGGTGAGGAATTGACGATGTAGAACGCACGCTCGTCCGCAGGCGGCAGGATGGTGAAGCCCTCCAGCCCTCCCAGCTCACCTTGGTCGTAGATCACTACCGCAAAGCCCGAGGTCGCGGGCGAGAGGGTGGTCACGGCGGGGCCCGACAGCGAGACGATGTTGAGGTCCTTTCCCCCCGGGTCCAGATTTTCCTCGTAGGTCCCTGCCTCGACCTCAATGGTGTCACCCGACGCAGACGCAGCAATAGCGGACGAGATCGTCGTATAGGTCTCGCCTGGGCCGACGGTCAAGGTCGCAGCCCGGGCAGCGTTGCTAAGTACAAGTGCAGTTATCAGCGTCATCATCAACTTGGGGGCATTCACTGCCTCTTCGGCCCCATTGACGAAGACTTGAGCCAGAGCGACACGAGCATCCGTGCGTCTTGGCCCAAATCTGGGCGTCATTCCCCCTCTCCCGCCACGCTGTCCTCCGAAGCCATCTTGGCGTAGAGGTCACGTTTCGGCTTGAATCTCGACGCCGGTGCGTCTGACGACGTATCCGCCATGCCGCTGACTAAGCGGCTGCCCACTTTGTCCATCAGTCGTGTGACTGCCTTGCGCGCAAACTTTCCTGCAAGACCCTTCTTAGGCATGACTACCTCCAGAACACAGTGTGTAGCACGGTCGAGCGATAGGCAACTATTCCGCGTTGCCGGTTGTTGGCGGCGCGCTTCCAAGTAGCCAGCAGCCGCCAAACTACACCCTGTATGTGCGACCAGTTTCGGTTAGTAGGACGACCCATCTGAGGAGTTCATCGCCGTGGAAGAACACGAGAAGGGCCGCGACGCCTTCGAAAATGACGAGACCTACAAGCTACACTGCCTGCGGCACTCCGCGGCACACGTGATGGCTGAAGCCATTCAGAAGGTCTTCCCCGAGGCCAATTTCGCCATCGGGCCTGCGATCGAGAACGGGTTCTATTACGACGTCGACGTCTCTCGCCCCATCACGGAGGACGACCTCAGCACGATCGAATCCGCAATGAGGGAGGTTGTGAAGAGGAACTCTGAATTCAAACAGGAGATGTGGACCAAAGAGAAGGCCAAGGCTTGGTTTGGAGAGCGTGGCCAGCACTTCAAGGTTGAGTTGATCGAGGGCATCCCCGACGACGAGGTCTCCATCTTCCACCAAGATGGCTTCTCTGATCTCTGCCGAGGTCCGCATGTGCCACGCACGAAGAACTGCAAGCACTTCAAGCTCCTAAAGGTCTCAGGCGCGTACTGGCGTGGCGACTCAAAAGGCCCTCAACTCCAACGCATCTACGGCACGGTTTGGTCCACCAAGGAGCAACTGGACCAGTACCTCCACCGCATTGAAGAAGCCAAGAAGCGTGACCATCGCGTCCTGGGTAAGCAGCTCGAGCTGGTCATGTTCCACGAGTACGCCCCAGGTTGCCCCTTCTTCCTGCCGAAGGGTGAGGTGCTCTACCATGATCTCTCCGAGGCCATGCGCGCACTGCTCGTGGACAAGGGAGGCTACGTTGCGGTGCGAACACCTCAGATGTTCGACTCTGCACTCTGGAAGACGAGTGGTCACTGGGACCACTACGCCGACAACATGTTCTCGTTTGGAGAGACCGAGCAGGACGAAGAGAGCGGCAACGATCGGATCATGGGCCTCAAGCCAATGAACTGCCCCTCCCACATGCTCATCTTCGGCTCTCAGAAGCGCTCGTATCGGGAACTGCCGCTTCGTATGCACGACCAAGGCGTGCTTCACCGTAACGAGGTCAGGGGCGCCCTCGGCGGGCTGACGCGAGTTCGGCAGTTCTGCCAAGACGACGCCCACCTCTTTGTAACCGAGGAGCAAATCGAGGCCGAGGTCACCGAACTCCTCTCTCTCGTCGGCCGAGTGTATGAGGCCTTCGACATGCAGTTCAAGGCAAAGCTCTCGACCCGACCGGAGAAGAAGCTGGGCGACGATGCACTGTGGGACCGGGCCGAGGCTGCGCTCGAGAATGCGCTCAACAACAATGCCATCGACTTCCAGCTCAAGGCGGGTGATGGCGCCTTCTATGGACCCAAGATTGACTTTGATGTGGTGGACGCCCTGGGCCGCGAGTGGCAATGCGCGACCATCCAGCTTGACTACCAGCTGCCCGAGCGCTTCGAACTCAAGTACGTCGGCGCAGACAACGACCTCCACACCCCGGTTGTCATCCACCGCGCCATCTTTGGCTCCTTGGAGCGGTTCATCGCCATCTTGATTGAGCACTACGCCGGAGCGTTTCCAACCTGGATCGCGCCAGAGCAAGTCCGTGTCCTCACCGTCTCCGAGAAGTCGGCCGCCCACGGTGAGGCCGTCAAGGCCGCACTGGAAGAGGCTGGGCTTCGCTGTCATCTCGACCAAAGGGATGACAAGATTGGGTTTAAGATTCGCGAGGCTCACAACGCGAAGGTTCCATGGATGGCCATCGTTGGCGAGCAGGAGATGGCGGAGGGCACGGTCTCTCTCCGACTCCGGCATGACCTGCGAGGGCAAGGGCTTGACCCGAGCCCAACCGTCGCAGAGTTCATTTCGGTGGTAAAGCAGCACGCCCAGCGTCCATTCTAGGAGTCTCCATGCGCATCTTCTCCCTGCTGGCTTTCATTGTCTCCGCACTGCTGGTGTCGCCCTCGGCGAGCGCGTCATGCACGCATCCTCTCGCGACGGTTCAGTCTCTCCTCGACAACCTCCAGACCGGCGGAACCTGGGACCCTACCGCCGCCGCGGCATGCTTTCCAGACTCGGAAGACCCAGAGACCACGGCCCTGCACCTCAAGCAGATCCTGGATGCTCGTGGTCTCTACATCGACTTCGATCAGGTTCCGACTGACCCCGACTATAAAAATGCGAGAGACGAGCACAAGTGGATCGTGAATGACCGCCTGCCGCGGGTCTACATGGTCAAGCTTGGTGAGCGATGGCTCTTCTCGCCTGAGACCGTTGAGGCGGTGCCCAGCCTGTACGCTGACTCCTTTTCTGGCCTCGCGAGAGCGCTGAGGTCGGCCCTACCTCCGCCGTTTCACCGGTCGCTCTTCCTCGGCCTCATGGGATGGCAGCTTGTGCTGTTTGGCGTCCTTGTGCTGGCGTCCTTCTTCGTGGGTCGCGTCGCGCACTCGGTCCTTGAAAAGCAGGTTGTCCGGGTCGCCCGCCGTCTGAAGCTCGCGATTTCTCAAGACCTCGTCTCACGGTTGAAGACTCCCCTCACCTGGGCGGCGATGGGCGCCGTGTTTCTCTTGGGCGTCCCCGACCTACAGCTGGGTGCTCGGTCGGCGGCAGGCCTTAACTTCCTCGCTCAGGCCGCTCTGAGCGTTGCCATCATGGTCGTGTTCCTTCGGCTTGCCGACATGGTGAGCGACCTTTGGAAGATCAAGGCAGAGGAGACTGACACCAAGCTCGATGACCAACTCATACCGCTCGCAAACCGGGCGGTAAAGATCGTCATTTGGGCGCTGGGCCTGCTCTCTATACTCGACAATCTCGGCGTCGACGTGACCAGCCTGCTGGCCGGCGTGACCATCTCAGGACTGGCCGTTGCGCTGGCGGCCAAGGACACCGTGGAGAACCTCTTTGGGTCCGTGATGATCTTCGTGGACCGTCCTTTTCAGATCGACGACTACATCGAGGTGGGAGGCGTCGGTGGAACAGTGGTTGAGGTCGGATTTCGATCGACACGCCTCAAGACTTCGGTTGGCTCAATTGTCACGATTCCAAACGGCAGCATCGCATCAACGAAAGTGGACAATCTGGGTCTGAGAAAGGCTCGACGCATGCGGTTCAATCTCGGCTTCACCTACGCTGCAACCCGGGAACAGATCAACGAGTTCTGCACCCGAGCCCATGCCATCCTCGAGGCCGACGAACGGATTGTGGACGGGCATGAAGTCGCGATGGTGAACTTTGGCGACAGCGCCATCGAGGTGATGGTCCACGCCTTCGTCCACGAGCTGGGCTGGTCCAACGACCTCGTGGTGAACCACGAGATTAGAATGCGGATCTGGGAACTGGTCGACGATGTCGGTCTGAGCTTCGCGTTTCCATCACAGAGCCTCTACGTCGAGTCTTTACCCGCCTCTTCGACACCCTGATCCGCGTACTTCACGATGGGAACCTGGCGGCCCTTCCAAGCTGCTGTACCGCGCTTTGCCCGAATTCCGGAGTGGGCCAGGAGAACAAGCAACATCACGACCGCTAGCGGCTGTGTTGGCCCGTAGCGGGGGTCTTGTCCGACTTGAAGGTCAAGCCAGAGGCGCACAAACTGGAGCAAGACCGTGATGACGCCTCCCCAAGCGGCCATCTCCATGTGACCGGCCAAGAGACCCCAGACGAGCAACACGTACGGCACCAGAGACATCCAGGCGACAAACACCATCACCACAACGAGGTTCGCCAAGGAGTACCGCATCCCAGCGTACATGTTCTTAGTCCACCCCTCCCAGAGCTCCGACAGGTTGGTGTACATGCGGCATGAAAAGAGGTCCCTCATGAACATGAGGTGGTAGGAAAACCCTGCCCGCTTGACTGCACTGGCCATACCCACGTCGTCCAGCACGTCGGTCCTCACGGCAGAATGACCTTGAACCGCCCGGTAAGCCTCTCGACTCACCAGAATGAACTGCCCGTTCGCGAGAGGCCGATCATCGTCATTCTCAGGATCGTTGACCTTCTCGAGGTCGTTCCCGGCCATGATGAGGCCCGCTACTGCGGGCTGAAGGACCTTTTCCCAGAAGCTCTCCATCACCAAGCGGCCCAGGCCGCTCACCATACCGAGATCTTGGCGTGATGCGTGCCCGACGGCAGCAGCGATGGCATGGGGATGGAGCGTCACGTCCGCATCAACAAAGAGCAGCCAGTCGGGGACCTCATCACCCTCCAGCAGTGCCGTCGCACCCCTCTGGCAGGCCCATGCCTTCCCGAGCCATCCCTCCGGTAGCGCGCCATCCCCGCCGTCCAACACCGTCAGTCGGTGGTCTTCGAATCGTTCAAGGATTTCCCCGGTCCGGTCAGTCGAGCCATCATTGAGAACGGCCACCACCAAGTTGGGATAGTCCTGAGCCAGCACCGACTCGACAAGGACGCCAACATGGCGTTCCTCATTTCGGGCAGGGATGACCACGCCGACCCGCCCAAAATTTTCCGGCCCCGGCGAGGACTCATCGAGCCTGTGCGTGCCATCTTGCTTGGCTCGAACAGCACGCACCAGTGCACCCAACCACGCGAGCGCAAGGGTCCCAAGGCAGAACCGAGCAAACCAAATCACGACAACCACCCCGCCCCACACACTCTATCCCACTCGCTCTGGTCGACCGCGATGACCGGATCCTTGAGCTGTCCCTCAGGGGCACCCTGGTCAACCCGATGCGCCCTAAGTTGAGCATAATGCCCGGCATCAAACCGACGGATCACAGGCGGTCCAAGCCGTCCCGATGCCCGCTTGCCGGCATACTCCACGTTCTGTTGAGCGAGGGCCGAATCAAAGCTCTTCGCAAAGCTTTCATCGACATTTTCTCCTTCAAATCCAACAATATAGGATGGCATTTCGGCCTCTGGCGCATGGACCGTGAAGCCCGCCAATTGGACACCGACAGCATCCATTGCCGCTGAAATCTGCCCCTCCGAGACGCGCTCACCGACCCGATTCAAGTACCGGCCAGCCTTACCGAGGAATCGAACCATTGGCGTTGCGTCGCAGTGCCCAACCACCTCGACCTCATCGGCCATGTCGTAGCGCATGAGACCCGACCTCGTGGTCACAATCAGCCGAGCGACGTCACCCACCTCAAGCTCCCATGCCCACTTCAGAGTGCCGTCCCTACAGAGGAACTCGACCAGCGACCCACCACTCCAGAGGACAGACCCTGGCCAGTCTGGCGCGAGGGGAAAGGCAAACGTCCCCTCGCTGGCCGTGACGCCGAGCTCTCGAACCTGAACCATCGGTAGCTGCTCTTGAAGTCGCTTTGCATAGTAGGCCGCCGGTCCGTACGTCCAGCAGTTTACTGAGGCAAGATGGGGCCAGAGAGCGGTTGGCGTGAGGTCATCCGTGAGCGTGGTAGGCGTCAAGTGACGGGTGATTGCCCTACGAACGGATGGGTCCAAATGTGCCGCTATTCCATGAGCAAGGGTCCCATTGCTGACGTCTCGACGGAGAGGCTCCTCCCACTCTTTCATGCGTCGAAACATCAGGAGCAGCAGCGAAGGGTTGGCGGTCGTGATTGAGCGAACGTCGGCTCCGCAAGCACACACCAAGGTAATGTACTGCCTCACCACAGGGTCTCGGACTCTTGCGACAGCGTCCGGCACCACAAATCGGCGACGCAGCCACCCCGGCTGAGCTCTTCGAATGCGGCCGGTGTTGCTGCCAATCGCGAGCCCTCCTGAGCTCTGGCCATGAACCGCGGGTGAGACCATGGTGAGCGCCTTTCCGCTCGCCAACGTCGGGTGATCCCGCACCAAGGCGAGGGTCCACAAGCGCTGCGCCTCCTGAACCCCCCTTGCCCATGCTGCCGTCACCGGAAGGAGCTTCGGAACCCCCGTTGTTCCCGATGTCTCGAGGAGCATTGAGGGGTGCTCGCGGGTCAGCACGTGTCTCTCGCCGTCGGCAACGCGATCAAGCCACGGTCGGAGATCCGAATAGGTTCGAACCGGCACCTGCGACCGGAGGGCCTCAAGGCCATCCACACGGTCAAGCCCATGGTCCGCGCTGAACGCCGTGCCACGGGTCAGGGCGAGGATCTCACCTAAGCATCGCTGACTGGCCGCTTCAGGGTCACCGAGATCAGCAACGAATCGCTTAACGAGACCGCCATTGACCCAGCGCAGGAGCCGATATGCACCATGTCCTTCAGGGCCCAAGTCCGGTTCAAAAATGGCCAATCACCCTCCCTCCTCCGGTGTTCGCTGGGCCACAATGGGCGCAGGACTCCTCACTTGGTTATCCAAATCAACGATTTGCTCAAGGGTAGCTGATGAAGACTGGTGATCACGTCCAAGATGGAAGCGGCCGCACGTACCAGGTCGGCCAACTGCTCGGGCGAGGGCTGTGGGGCAAGTGCTACCTCGTGCGCAACGAGGAGGACTCCAGCGAGTGGGTCATGAAGGTGCCTCTTGGGACCGATGATCTGCCGAAAGACCCTCCGCGGCTGGCTGAGCTATGTCGAGAGATCGCGCGTGAACAGGGTCGATTCTT
>CAZKOI010000113.1:0-9599 GCA_964554315.1 uncultured Enterobacterales bacterium
ACATGAGGCAGCTTGGTCAGGGGGAATGGAATCACCGCAAAGTTTTGGCTGTTGTAGAGGACGGAAGCGGTGCTATGATTTGTACAAGCCAGGAACTCCTCCCGGCCCGGACGCCCACCATGCTCGACGCCTTCATCATCGAAAAAATCCGGAAGGAACGCGAACTTCGCGACGACCCACGCGAGCAGCTCCACATTGACCCTCGCCGAGCCCCCCCTCGGGAGGAGCGGACGGAGCCCGAAGAAAAGCCCGAGCGCGGCATCGCGATCATCGACTTCAACATCTAGGGCGCACAGTGGAGAGCCAGCAACGGTGAGGTCTCACCGGTTAGCTTTCGCAAGGTAGACGGCCATGTCAATGCCCACGCGCAGTCGCTGCAGGAGCGTCTCCGGCGGGCTCAACGACAATCGTATCGAGATCCCGGTGTTATCGTGCGACACCTGCTCCGCTGCCGCCCCGGCAAACACAGTCTCTAGCAGGTCAGCACCATCCTCCAGAACGAACGCTCCACTTTCAACCCACCCTTCCCAGTGAGCGCCTCCATCAGACGGCCGACTCCCCGGTGGGAGGTCCGCAGGGACCAGGCCTCTAGGCCATACTTCGAGCCGAGTTGCCGGGTGACACTGCGCCCGAATCACTGCCGAAGCGCCTGACTGCGGGTGCACGACGATCTCTGCACGAAGACCATCAAACTCACCAATGGCTAGGACTGCGGGCCCCTCCACGATCCGCACTGTGGACGGCTCAAGGGCCTCCAGCAATTCCGCATAAGCGAGACAAGACCGCACCAGCCGCTGAGACCGCGCCCAAGTTGTGAGACCAACCAGCAAGAGGCCCGCACCAAAGAGCGCCATCATGACCGTGAGCCTGGAGCCTGCGATTGCTGCGGCACGCCCGTCCATTCCTGCAGCAGCGAGCAGGTCGCCGATGGCTGTGGGCACGATCGCAACCCCAAGCAGGCACGTGCCCAACAGGATCAAGGTCCTCGAAAATCCGTGACTCAAGCCGCTCTCCCAGGATCCGCCAGACCCATTGCGGCGGTCCGACCCTCGTCAATCACCATAATGAGCTTGCGGAGTGTGGCCAATCAGGGTACGACCGTCGGCCGAGAGCGCGACCGGGCCATGCCGGCCTCGTAAGTGCTCGAACCACCCTCATTGATTGGAGTCCATCATGGCTCGCGTCTGCCCCCTGACCGGTAAGCGCCCGAATGTGGCCAACAAGGTCTCTCACTCGAACATCAAGACCAAGAAGCGGCAGCTTCCCAACCTCCAGACCAAGCGTATCTGGGTGGAGTCGCAGAACCGCTTCGTCAAGCTCAGGCTCTCCACAAGGGCACTTCGGACCCTCCGCCGGATGAGCATCGAGGACTTCGCTCGTAAGAACGGCCTGGATCTCGCTAAGCTCTAAGCCCTCGCCGGTCATGAGAACACGGCCCCTCTCCGGGGCCGTTTTTTATTGCAGCTTCGCCAGCACCGACTCAAGCTGCTGGGACGAAAAAGGCTTCTGCAGGTACGCCTGCCCCGCCGTCGGGCGATGCAACAGACCGCTCGTCAAGATGGTGCGCGAAGCAAGCTCAGGCCATTCTCTCCGCACCTTAGCGAGCATCGTCTCTCCGTCCATACCAGGAAGGCGCTGGTCCGTGAGGACAACGTGGAAGAGCTCACTCTCAAGACGAGACAGGCCCTCCTCCGCTGTTCCCACGATGCAGGCCCGGTGCCCAAGCGTTGAGAGCATCCACGCTACCGTCTCGGCCATCAGGGTGTCATCGTCAACAACCAACACATCCAGGCAGGTACGGCCACCGGGATGCAGGAACCCAGTAGATGTTTGGTGTGATGGCCCAGGGAAATACGCCTCAAGAGCCGCCCCACCGCCCTCGATGTTCTGAGCCGTCAGCCATCCGCCGTGGTCTTGGATAATCCCCCACGAAATCGCCAGCGCGAGTCCGCGACCTGGATCCACCCGAACCGCTCCCCCGAGATAGGGCGACCGGAGTTCTGCGAGGATTGCCTCCGGCCAGTGCCCAGCCGCCGTCGTCAGCTGCACCTTACATCCACCCGTCTCATCAATGGGGGCACGAACGATGAGGCTCTGCCCACTCGGCATGCAGTTGATGGCGCTGAGCAACAGATTGTCCCACACCACCTGACCCAGCTCCGGGTCGATGTAGAGCGTTGCGTCTTCCGGAAGGTCCTGCTCGATTTGCACCCGGCCGGCACGTCGGCCCAATCTCGCCAGCGCAGCCTCTAGGCTCTCGCTTAGTGACACACTGCGAGGATTTGGCGTGCGAGGACGTGCAAAGACTTGGAGGTTCTGCACGATTTGAGCCACTCTACCGCTCTGCTCCTCCAGAATCGAGATGTGCCGATCCCGCATCTGAGCCGGCATCTCCGGCATGACTCGCAGCATCTCAAGACGACCCTGAATAACGGCCAGTGGATTATTGATCTCGTGGGCCACCTCGGCGGCAAGACGCCCAACGCTCGCCATTCTTCGGGCCTGCCGAAGCTCTTGCTCGAGCTCCTCCCGACGCGAGCGATCACGCAGAATCACATAGAGGCAGTCCGGCTCAAGCTGACTGATGGAGAAGCTCAATGTACGCCCATCAGGGAGACTCACCAGCGACTCGCCCAGCCCGCTGCACCCCCGACGGCAGAGATCTTCCATCGCCCGACCGGACTCTCCCTCAAAAAGCGTGCTCACTGGCATGCCGATGTGACGCTCTGCGTCGACACCCCAGAGGCTGATCGCCGCGTCGTTCGTGAAGCGCAACCGGCCAGCGGCGTCCACCCCAAGAACCGGGTCGAACATGGCGTTCAGGAGTTTTCTATGGCCCACCTTCTGGTGTGACCGGTCAGCGGGCTGCCCGGCCTTCGGGTCTCCGCAGTCTGTCATAGGCGCCTAAAGCCGCACACACACGGCGTCGTCTTTGACCTGGACCTCAAAGACCTCAATACTCGAGGAGGCATTGGTTTCACATGCACCCGTCGTCACATCAAATGCCCACCCATGGTACGGGCACAGCACCTTGGTTCCCTGGAGTGCGCCCTCGCCGAGAGGTCCATCCGCATGAGGGCAGGTGTTCGACACAGCGTGGTAGGCGCCGTCTACATTCGCGACACAGATGGCGGTACCGCCTGCGATCACCTCCGAGACCTCGCCAGGCTTGAGACCATCGACGTGCAAGACCACCTCAAAACCCTCCGGCGGTGTCACGCCTCGCGGAGGCTCGGGCCGAGCATCGCTCGGTGGTGGAGGGGTAGGCTCATAGCTCGGCGCCGAGTAGGCAGAGTCTGGCGTCCAGTCGGGCGCGCCGCTCCCCGAACCCGCAAGCATGCTCTTCAGCTTGCTTCGAATTCCGTCCTCTCGCCCAAATAGAAGAGTTCGCACTATGCCCATCGGCGTACCTCCAGATACCCTATGGTTGTCTCTTAGCACGCCATCACAGGCTCGCTGCAAATTTGAATCGGAGTACCCATGTTTCGTGACCGCCTCAAAAATCGCGTGAGGAAGATTGCCATCAAGGCCTTCGGCATGGAATTCGACACCGAGGCTCGCGATCCGAACGCGGGCGGGCGTGCAAACCCGGACGACTTCGACCCCTCCGTGATCCCGAAGATTGTTGACGGTGCAGGCGACACCCCAGGCCCCAATCACAAAGAGGACATCGGCCGAACTTGGGTGGCAGCCCAACTCGCGGGTGGCGTGGCGCCATTCTTCATCGACATTCGAAGCCCGATGGAGATGGCGGCAGGGATTCTCCCCGGTGCCCATCGGTTTCCTGAGGCGAGCATCAAGGACCACCTCGGAGCGCTCCCCGACAAGGGCGAACGGGTGACGGTCTACGACCAGACCGGAGAACAGGGCTCCATCGAGCTCGCTGAGTGGCTGCGAAGCCAAGGTTGGCATCTGGCACGCCGGCTTCAGGGTGGGTACGCCGAGTGGATTGAGCACGGAGAGGACGTCGAAGCACCCAAGCTGGCAGCTGGCGAGGGCGCAGTCGGTGACCCCATAAAGATCGGGAAGATCGAAGCACAACTCGTCGACCGCAGACCAAACGGCGCGCTTTGGTTGTGGCATCCCGAGGGAGGCATGTCCATCACGGAGGAGAAATGATGGAAGACGCCCCCTCCGCCGCGACCCGAGCGGCACTCACCTTCGTCCTGTTGACTGAGGTGGCGCCGACTTGATCTACCGCGTGGCCATCGGTGCTCTGATGAGTTGTGGGGGTGGGCACTCCTCCACCGGCAACCAAGGAACAGTCTCGGCGGAGCCTTCACCACCGACGGAGCCCACGGCCTGGGAATACGATGAGCCTGAACCCCGCGCCAGCTTTAGTCAGGCCAAGGCCGAAGAGACCATCGCTGCTGCGGTCGAGACACTCCTCGCCGTCAACGGACTCGCGCCTCTCGCCGCCTACGACGAGCTGCTCGCCACGGCGGATTCATCGTGCCCGTACTACAGCGAGTACGAAGGCAGCGTCTATTGGTACGGCGGTTGTACGACAGAGGAAGGGGTACGCTTCGAAGGCTACTCCTTCTTCGAGTCCTACGACGACGCCGCGCTCTTCGGGGACACGTCGTCTGTCAGTGGTGAAACACTGAATACGCAGGGCTCCATACACTTGCCGACGGGTGAGCGGTTTGACATGGGCGGCGCCCTCCACGCCCTTGAGGGTTCAATTTCTGACGAGCTGTACGCATGGAGCACAGGAATACGCGGGACATTTGGCTGGTCGGAAGTCGTCGGCGAAGAGACCTGGATGGATGGACCCCTGATGCCGACGCTGGAGACGACCGCCTACCTCTGGGACTTTGGCGAGAGCGGCACGTTTCGAGGCTTGAACACCACCGCGGGCCTCACGGGCTTGGGCACCGAGTGGGACACCGCATTCTTCTCCGACCTCACCACACTGGACACACTCTTCGGCCACTGGCCATGCCCGGAGGAGCCCTCAGGGACGATTAGTGTTCGCTCACCCGACGGGCACTGGTTTGATGTCGTCTACGACGTGCACCAAAATGAGACCGACGGCTCGTGGAGCGTCGAGCCCAGTGCCTGCGATGGCTGCGGCGAGGCCTACCTTCATGGCGAACCCGTTGGACGCGCCTGCAATGACTTCTCGCCGCTGAGGGCCTGGGGTGATCAGCCGTGGTGATGTGGGCGTTGTGGCTCGCGTGCACGTCGAGTCCAGCAGAACCTGCTGGCGACCAGACCATCGAGATTGACCCGGTCAGGTTGCTGACGCGCGCATCACTGGACGCGAGAGGTGTGCGGCCCAGCGCTGCAGAGATCGACGCCATTGCTGACGATCCGAGTCTCCTCGAGACATACATCGAGCGCTTCTTGGTTGACGAGCGCTTCCCCGACCGGGTGATCGACCTGTACGGGGAGCTCTACCTCACCCAGACGGAGTCGTTCCGAGTGCCTCGCACCGCCTTCACCTTTGAAGAGGAAGTCAGTGCTTACCAATACGCCTCGGCGATCGGCGACGAACCGCTCCGGATTCTCGCGGAGATCGCAGAGAATGACCTTCCCTACACAGACCTGGTCACGGCGGACTGGACCATGCACAATGAAGTGCTCGGACAGATGTACCCCAGCGACTACCCTCCCGATGCCACCGGATGGCGCCGATCCAGGTACACCGATGCTCGGCCAAGCGCCGGGGTCCTCAGCACCAACGGGATGTGGTGGCGCTACGGCTCCACATCCTCCAACCTGAACCGCAAGCGTGCAAACCAGATCAGCCGGCTCTTTCTATGCAACGACTACCTCACCAGGCCCATCGAGTTTGACCGGGATGTGAATCTTCTTGATGAAGCCGCCGTCGCCGACGCCATCCAGACGGATCCCGGCTGCGTGGCTTGTCATGTAAGCCTCGACCCCCTCGCGAGTCACCTCTACGGCTTCTGGTACCTGGATGACACCAACGCCGGGGATGCCACGACGTACCACCCTGAGCGCGAGCGACTGTACCTTAGTTTTGGAACTCCACCCCCCGCCTTCTACGGCCAGAGAACGTCCACGCTGGGAGCACTTGGCCATAGCATTGCAGCTGATCCCCGCTTTGTGGAGTGCGCCGTAGAGCAGGCGTTCTCGAGGTTGATGGGGCGCGAGGCCACCTTGGCAGATGGTGATGCACTCGCCGTCCATCGGGAGGCTTTTATCACCGGTGGGCTGACCCTACGGTCCCTGTTCGGATCCATCATGGCTCACACTCGGTATCGGGCCGTAGACTCGAACCTCGAGGGCTACGCCTCCAAGAAGTGGGTGACGGCCAGCCTCCTGGCGACCCAGGTGGAGGGCTTGACGGGATTTGTCTGGACGCAAGGCGGGGTAGACATGATGAGCACGGACGGCGTGGGTGTGGGTAACCTCGCCGGACATGCCGATGGCTACCGAGTTGTCCGCGACTCGCGAAGCCCGAATGCCACCATGGTCTTGGTCTCGGCCCGCCTTGCCGAGGCGGCTGCAGCGCACGTGATGGCCACGGAGGCCGACCTCGAGCCGTCCGAACGCGCCCTCTTCACCGAGGTGGATTTCTCTGAGCGTCCGAGCACCGATCGAGGCGCAATGGCAGTTCAGATTCAGCACCTCCACAAAGCCGTGCTTGGACGGATCATCCCGGCTGATGGCCCGGAGGTGAACGCCAACCTCGATCTCTGGACTGAGCTGGAGTCCGCCACACGGGACCCCAACGTGGCGTGGGCCGGTGTACTGATTGCCCTCCTTCGTGACCCTGACTTCTTGATGTACTGAGGTGATGAAGTGAACAGAAGGCGATTCATGACCTCGGCAGCCGCTACACTGGCTGCCGCTGGACTACCGATAGGGCCCGCCCTCGCAGCCCCATCCTCCTCATCCAACCGAAAGCTCATCTTGGTCTTCGTGCAGGGAGGCTGGGACGTCACCCGTGTCTTCGGCGACGGCTTTGATCATGCGGGAGTGGACATGGAGCCTGACGCCACGCGCGCGACCGCCGGGAACATTCCGTTTATTCACCATCCGGCTCGCCCGAGTGTCGCGTCCTTCATGGCGGGAAACCATGAGCACATGGTCGTACTCAACGGCGTCATGGTGCGGTCCATTGCCCACGAAATCTGCACCACTATTGCGCTCACGGGCGACACCTCCGGCCTCATGGCGGACTGGCCAGCCATCGCCGGCAACGCTCAGGCGTCTCGATACACCCTCCCTCACCTCGTCCTCGGCGGACCCAACTTTGCGGGAGAGGCAGGCGCCGCCGTCGCCAGAGCAGGGACAGCCGGCCAGCTTGAGGGTCTGCTCAGCGGTCAGCTGCTGCTCCGCGCAGACGGTGCGCCACCCGTGGTCCCCAACCCCGCTCTCGGCATCATTGATCGTTACCTAGCGCGTCGAGCCGAGGCCAGAGTGCTCACCGCATCATCCGACATCGATGCTGGCCTCGCGCGTGCTTACGAGGAGTCTCTGGCCCGTTCAACCGAGCTGAAGGACTACCGCCATGTGATGGACTTCACCGCCTCGACCACGCTGGCCAGCCAGGCAGCCGTGGGAGTCGACGCGCTCTCGCTCGGCCTGTGCCGATGCATCACCATGGGTCACAGCGGAAGCGGACTCAACGGCTGGGACACTCACTCCGAGAACGATGACCAACAGGGTCCGCTGTGGGAAAGCCTCTTTAGCGGACTGAACGAGCTCATGGCGCTGCTGAACAGCACGCCGGGTACCGACGCGTCGACCCTGGCTGACGAGACGACGGTGGTCGTGATGTCCGAGATGGGGCGCACTCCCGCACTCAACGCCAACCTAGGCAAGGACCATTGGCCCTTCACGAGTGTCATGATGGTCGGCCGTGGGCTCCGGCCAAGCAGCGTCGTCGGGGGCTTTGATTCGCGCTGGATGGGCCAGACGATCGACTATGGCTCCGGGGAGCTCAGCACCTCCGGACGCCTGCTGACATCGGAGGCCTTGGGCGCCACGATCCTCCAGCATCTTGACGTCGACCCTGCGGAGCACATCACAGGTACGGACGCCATCGAAGGACTCCTCACATGACGATGATGTTCTTCCTGCTGTTGGCTTGTGCGGGGCCAGGCAATGCGCCTGACGACACAGGCAATCTCCACGCCTGTGCGGAGGCCCCCGTACTCACCTGGGAGAACTTCGGTGAGGGCTTCCTCCGTGAGAACTGCCAAGCCTGCCACGCATCGAGCGCCCCCTTCAGAGAGACTTCGCCGTCGCCTCCTCCACCCTACATCCACTTCGATACCAAGGCATCCGCGCTGGAGCTGCGAGAGGCCATCTTGGCCTCTGCCACCGGGACATCGCCGCGCATGCCGCCTCACGGGGGCCCATCCGCCGACGCCAGAGAGCGACTGCGACTGTGGCTGACCTGCTGGGAGACTGAACCATGAGACGCTTCATGATGGTGCTGACCATCACCTCATGTTCCGGCCGGTCGAGCGACTCCCGAGATGGGGCAAACCAAACTGAGGGGCCCTACATCATCGATGCGCCTCCTACCGAACTCCCCCATGTCGATCCACCCACACTGGCCCAGGGCATTGAGGCCGCGCTCGATGCCGTCTTTACCTTTGATCTGTCGCCCATTGCCGCGGGCTACGATGCCGTCCTCGCCGATACGGAGGAAGGGTGTCCAAACTGGGCCGTCAGCGATGGCACCCCTTACTGGACCGCGAGCTGCGTGACGTCAGACGGGGCCTCCTTCGATGGCTATGGCGCCTCACTCGACTACGCCGACGTCGATAACGGTGACGGCATGACTTATGCGGGCCTACTGATTTCATCGGTGTCGACGGTGACAACGACCTCGGGCGATGTCTTCACCGGCGGTGGCGTCGCCTATTCAATGACCGGTACAAACACCGCGGGTCATCAGGTCGCCGGGTTCGGCACAACCGACGGGTTCTTGTGGACAGGGCCCGAGGCTGAGGACACCTGGATGACCGCTCCTGGCTCACTCGAGTTCGAGTTCATGCAGGTGCAGACCGAAGCCTATCGTGCAGCCACCCTCGACGGCATGGTCTCCGGCCCAGGGAAGGTTCAGGCGGTCGTCTTTCAAGATCTCCTGGCCGTCGACCACGCGGGGCGGCCTGAGGGTTGCGCATGGGAGCCCAGCGGCGAGATCGCGGTGCTCGATGAAGATGGCAACTGGTATGACCTGACGTTCGATGGGATTGATGACGAAGGCAGCCTCGATCCGGAGGTCGGATGCGACGGATGTGCGACGGCCTGGTTCGAGGGGTACCCGCTGGACCGTGTCTGCTTTCGCCCCGACGTGCTGTTCGACTGGTCCCTCTAGGAGACGCGCCAGATCCGCTGCTCAGAACCCCCCGACCCCACCAGAAATCGAACGGATCGGCGGCAGCGTGGGCAGCGTCCTTCGTAGGCCGAACGCGCCTTGTTCAGGTAGATCCGATTGTAGGTACGGCAGCAATCAAACATGATGCCGAGAAAGGGTCGAGTCTGCGCGGGTAAGCGGTTCTTCACGACGTCTTTATCGTCCGGCCGAAGGCAGTCTTTAGCCAGAGCCGGTACCATGACTTGGTGAGCCTGATTGTCGCCCTGATCTTGACCTTGTCCGCGGGAGCAAC